>JAUWSD010000004.1 GCA_030610225.1 Chloroflexota bacterium | reverse complement strand
ATCTTTGATGATGTGCATAAATTCGATCTGATTATTCAGGTCTAAATGGGTTGTAGGCTCATCCAGGATCATAACAGGTGTCTCCTGAGCAAGCGCCCTCGCAAGTAAAACCCTCTGCTGCTCACCGCCTGATAATTCCGCGATCATTCGATCTGCTAAATCTTCCAGGTTTGTTTTCTTGATAGCTTCCTCAACCCTCATTACATCTTTCTTAGAAGGGTGACCAAGGAAGTTCATATAAGCTGTCCGCCCCATCATAACTACTTCATAAACTGAAAAAGCACCGCCTAGCTGTCTTGCCTGTGGAACAACTGAAATGATCCGCGCCCGCTCAGCATTTGACATTTTGAACGTATCTTCATTCTTATAGATCACTTCTCCAGAAATATCATTCAATACGCCGCTCATCCCTCTTATAAAAGTGCTTTTACCAGCCCCGTTTGGACCTATCATTCCTATGATCTGCCCTGGATGAAACTCAATATTGATCCCATTAAGGACAGCCTTTTTACCATAACCTGCTGAGAAATCTTTGATAGTTATCGTCATTACCAGAACACCTTTGACTTAGCTGATCTTAAGATCCAAAGGAAGAAAGGAGTTCCAACTAAAGCCGTAACAATACCAACAGGCACAACCTGAGGTGCCAGCAAAATCCTCCCGATCAAGTCCGCTAATAATAATGCCGTTCCGCCAGCGATCATTGAATAGGGAATTAATTTGCGGTAATCTGCTCCCCAAACGATCCTGATCACATGTGGTACTATCAATCCAATAAAACCAATGATTCCTGCAAATGAAACAGCTGCAGCAGTTACCAGAGATGCAACAACGATCACAAATATCTTGGATTTTTCTACTGATAGCCCCAACTGCTTGGCCTGCTCTTCCCCAAATTGAAGCAAATTAAGCGAATTACCTGCCAGGATCAAGAGGAAAAATCCTATGAATAAATACGGGAGGATCCCTATCACAGGTTTCCAGCCGCTCATAGCAGTACCACCGAGCAAAAAAGCAATCGCTTTGTGTATCTGCTCTTCAGACCTCAACATTAAAAATGATGTGATGGCAGAGTTAAAAGCAGAAACTGCAATACCAGCAAGAATAAGTGTTGTTAACGGAACTATCTTTCCAACCTTTGCCAGAAGGTACACGACAACTACAGTTGAAAAAGCACCTACAAAAGCTGCAAGCGGTATAGATAAATAGGAAAGAATAGTATCCGGCCATGAAAAAGACATAGCAATAACAGCCCCCAGCCCCCCGCCAGACGCAACCCCGATGAGGTATGGATCAGCCAGAGGATTTCTAAATAATCCCTGGTAAGCTGCGCCACTGGAAGCTAAAGCAGCTCCAGCTAGCATCATCAGGATCGCATGAGGCAGTCGTATCTCCACCAAAATTGCTTCAACATAATTCGGCCAATACATAGCAAATTCAACACCTGGAAACAAGTTTGCAACGACTTTGAATGTAGTCCCGGGCTCTATTGTTACAGCACCTATTGCGATATTTATTAGAAACGCAAATATAAGGGCTGCAATATTTACTATATAAGGTGAAGAACGAATAAACTTTTTAATCATTTTTACTCAAAATGGTTAGGGAAGAAAACTTTTGCCATTTCTTCCAAACCTTCTACCATTCTTGGGCCAGAGCTGCTGACAAGGTCATCATTGAATGGGAAAATCTGACCATTTTGAATCGCTGTTAGTACATCCCATCCTGGTCTTTCGATAACGCTCTCAATTGTGATCCCAAACATTGAATCACCAAGTAAAATCATGTCTGGGTCTTGTGCTATGATCTCTTCAACACTGATCTGCACCCATGATGAACCAATAGCAGCGGCCATATTTGTGCCACCAGCCATTGTGATAATAGTATCAACATAGGTGTCAGAACCAGCTGAATAAGGTGCATTAGGATCAGTAGCATCCAACTCATAGAATACAACTGGACTTGGCTCAGCAACAACAGCTACAATCACAACAACTGCATCAACTCTAGCCTGTAATTCTTCAATAACCTGTGTTGCTTCTTCTGTTTTGCCAACTAACTTGGCGACATCGAACATATTTACAAAAAGATCATCAAAGTCTAAGGGGTTTGGCACTGTATAAACCACCAATCCAAGCGCTTCCAGAGATTCAATTGTTTCAACTGAATAAAGCATATTAGCTAAAATAAGATCTGGTTCCAAAGCTAAAATTGCTTCAGTGCTCAGGTTACCCCATGACCCACCCACTGCTGGGAGATCAAGAGCCTCTGCTGGAAAATTAGAAAAATCATCCCTGGCAATTACTTGTTCACCTGCACCAATAGCATAAAGGATCTCAGTGTTCGATGGTGCTAATGAAACGACTTTCATAGCTGCTGTATCGAGGACAATCGTTTTTCCCAAACCGTCAACAACTTCGATCGGCTGAGGAGCATCTTCTTCGACCGCCGTTTCTTCAGCGGCTGACTCGTCTACATCATCTTCCTGGCTGTTTTCATCATTCGCGGTTTCGTCCGAACCGTTCACATTCTCAACCTGATTGTCATAAGCTGTATTATTATTTACAGCTTCATTGGCTGAGCATGCTGAAAAAATGAAAACAAGAACTACTAACAATACGATAAAACTTCTCTTTTTCAACATTTTGGTACTTCCTCCAAAAAAAAAATAGTCTTCCTCAAAGGCAGACTATGGCAATCATCACTAGTATTTGATTCCAAAGACCTGACCTCGAGGTTTGGAACAGATTTCAGGATGTCGCCCTGGCTTTCCAAATAATGGATTACAGTTGCGGGACAGCGCCGGACTTTCACCGGCTTCGCTATTATTCCTACCCATCCGGGGGTATAGGAAACCTAAATCTATTCTTGTTAATTAAAATCAATATAACATAAACCTGAAATTAATCAATCATATTTTGAAACTTTTACTAGTATAATTGCACAGGGAAAAACTAAATCCCTACAAAAATGATTACCTTCCTATTAATTATCCTACTAATAAGTTTAAATGGTCTCTTTGTCATTGCAGAGTTTGCTACTGTGAGCGCAAGGCCATCTAGACTTTCTCTGCTTGCTGAAGAGGGGAATAAAACTGCCAAGTACCTATTTGAGCTGGTTCAAAGCCCTCAAAAGATAGATGCCTATGTTGCTACTTGTCAGATAGGGATAACTCTCTCAAGTTTGATCCTCGGTTTCTATGGCCAGTCCCAATTATCTATCTACATTGCTCCTCTTTTAGGAATGATAGGATTATCTGAAGCAGCCGCTTTATCGATCAGTGCAACAATAATTCTGATCCTTCTCTCAATCCTCCAGGTCCTGCTTGGAGAATTAGTTCCGAAGAATTTTGGGATCAGGTATCCGGAAAGGCTCTCAATTATCACAGAGCCTATCATGCGCTTCTTCTCATGGATCCTGAAGCCTCTGATCTGGCTGTTCAATGGCAGCGGACAGTTAATCCTGAAGTTAATGAGAATAAATCATTCCATGGAACACACACATGTCCACTCACCAAGTGAACTCTCATATCTGATTAAAGAGAGTGGCGCTGGTGGTGTATTGAATAAAGAGGAGTACCACCTGCTCTCAAATTTGCTCGAAATGCGCGAGATCACTGCTAGAAAGATCATGATCCCCCGAGCAAGAATGCTGGCTGCTTCAATAAAAACAGAGTACAAGACATTATTAAAAACACTTTCAAATTCTACATACTCAAGAATTCCAATATTTGAAAATACGATCGACCATATCATCGGAGAAGTTCACATCAGAGATCTACTGTCGAATTATTATGAGTCCGAACAAGTTGATCTAAGAGAACTTCTTCATCCATTGCCATTTGTATCCGAGAACATGTCTGTCAATGTTCTTTTTAATCTCCTCCAAAATGAACAAAGCCCGATGGCGATCATATTAGATGAGTATGGTGGCACTGCTGGGATGGTGACATTAGAAGACCTGCTGGAAGTAGTATTTGGTGACCTTCAAGATGAGTTTGACAGTGAGTTCCCTCAATTCTCTATCTCTTTACATAACAAGATATATATCCGCGGCGATGTATCAATAGATCAGGTGAACCAAATATTGAACCTGGATCTTCCCTCAGGCGATGTAAAAACTATTGGAGGGTTGATCCTTGCCAGATCGGGACATATCCCCAAATTAAATGATTATGTAGAGATCAACTCGGTTGAATTTAAAGTTGAATCTATCCGAGGCAGGGGTATTCAAACTGTTAGTTTTATTGCCGATGAAGATCAATTTAAAGCAGTTAAGGAGTT
The DNA here is from genome assembly GCA_030610225.1 of Chloroflexota bacterium. Lineage (GTDB taxonomy): Bacteria > Chloroflexota > Anaerolineae > Anaerolineales > UBA11579 > JABJGH01. The sequence goes on along the minus strand of JAUWSD010000004.1, from coordinate 13,014 downwards.
GGAAAATGATTAATTTTCTAATTCCTTTCTCAATTATCTCAATTCTAATTCTGCTAAATGGGCTCTTTGTTGCAGCTGAATTCTCTGTCGTATCAATCCAAAAACCAAGAATGACAAAGCTGGCAGAAGAAGGTTCAGGTGTCGCAAAACAGGTACTGGAAGTAATTTCAACACCCCAGAAATTGAACCACTTTTTTACAGTTGCACAGGTCGGCATCACATTGGTCAGCCTTGCTCTAGGTATGTATGGAGAACATACGCTTGCAGATGCACTTATTAATCTATTTGAAAAATTGGAATGGGGCTTCATAGGAGAAGCTGGAGCCCATTCAATATCGATCATCCTTGCAGTTGGTTTTCTCACCTATCTGCATGTTGTTATCGGTGAAATGGTTCCAAAATCTCTTGCTCTGCAATCTCCCGAAAAGACCTTGTTTGCTCTTTATAGATCAATGTGGATATTTGAAAGATTAGCATTCCCATTGATCTGGGTAATGGATGCTCTTGGGAATTTGCTGTCACGCCTTTTTGGGCTCACCGATCAGGGTGATGAAGAGCGCCTTCACACTTCCCAGGAAATCGAATATTTATCGGAAGAAAGCTTTGCTAGTGGTTTACTGGATCAGCAGGAACGGTTATTGATTGAAAATATAATTGACCTGGAAGACAGGGATGTTTCAATGGCGATGACCCCGCGTAACAACACGAATTCTGTATCCATAGAAATGAGTTTTTCTGAAATCTATGAGTTTATAAAGAATTCGAATAATACCCGCTACCCTGTTTACATCCAGAACATTGATAACATTTTTGGGATCCTATACCTGAAAGACTTCACACGCTTCATTATCAACAATGAAGAAAAGGGTGAGTTCGATATTAAGAAGATCGTCCAACCTGTCATATTTGTGCCAGAAACCCTACCCCTTTCTGACATGCTTAATCGCTTCAGAAGTGAGAATTTCCACATCGCAGTCGTGTTCAATGAATATGGCGGCACGGCTGGTGTTATCTCACTTGAAGACATCATTGAAGAGGTCGTAGGTGAGATTCAGGATGAATTTGATAAAGAGATCGATCCAATTGAAGAGATCAGTAAAACAAAGTTGCGTGTTCGCGGTGACGTGATCCTGGAAGAATTGGAACAGCTATATGATCTTAGCTTTGATAATGATGATGTCCACACTATCGGTGGTTTTGTGATGGCGAAATTGGGGAGAATGCCAAAAGAAAATGATCTGATCAGATACGAGAATATCTTGATCAAGGTCGAAAAGTTGGATGGTCTTGCTGTAAATTCTGTCCTGATTGAAATTAGCTAGATCTATCCAAACCTGCCGGTAATATAATCCTCAGTCAGCTGTTCGCTTGGGTTTGTAAATAGCTTTGTGGTATTGTCATATTCAATTAGAACCCCCATACTTCCCGTTTCATCCAATGAAAAGAAGGCAGTATAGTCAGATACCCTGGCAGCCTGCTGCATATTATGAGTTACTACCAGAATTGTATATTCCTTCGCTAACTCCCTCATCAGATCTTCGATCTTCAGTGTAGCAATTGGATCCAATGCGGAAGCAGGTTCATCCATCAGGATGATATCCGGGCGCACTGCGATTGTCCTGGCAATACACAATCTCTGCTGCTGGCCATTTGATAATGACAAAGCGCTATCCTTCAGATTTTCTTTTACCTCGTCCCATAGCGCCGCTTCAATTAAAGACTTCTCCACAAGCTCATCCCAGTTTTCCTTCATCCCGTTTGCTTTTGCACCCCAGATGACATTATCGTATATGGATTTTGGGAATGGGTTAGGCTTCTGAAATACCATCCCAATTCGGCTTCGAACTTCATATGGGTCAATATCCTGATCATTAATGTTTACACCATTAAATATGATCTCTCCCTCAACTCTTGCACTTTTAACTTGATCGTTCATACGGTTAAAGCAGCGCAGTACTGTGCTTTTACCGCATCCTGAAGAGCCTATGATCGATGTGATCTTCTTCTCATAAATATCAAGCGTTATCCCCTTTACAGCTAAATATTCTCCATAATAAACTGTCAGGTCTTTGACCTTAAGCGAAACTCGCATATCATCAGTCATCTAGATGCAGCTCCTGAAGCTCATATTCTTCTAATGCTCCCACCCAGGGTTTCCCCATCCTGTGTTTATCAGATACCTGGATAGAATTAAATTTCATGCCTATCTCGATCAATACTGTAATGATCTCATCCCAATTCTTATTATTGAATTCGGTTTTGAGTTTACTAGACAATTTAATGACCCAGTTCCAATCAAGCATGAACCTGTCTGCTTTTACCCAGTACCCTCTTTTCTCCCATGGTTCGATCGCAGCGTCTATAGTCACATTAATTGCATTTAAGGCTATTACAATATATGCAACCATTTCATTGACTTCACTATCAAATGCCTGCTTCTTAAGAATTTCTCTGATAGCTAATACTATTGACTTGGATAATCTTTTTCTTTGTGTACCCAGATTTTGGGTGCTGACAACTCTGCTCAAATCTTCCTCCAATAAATATCTGCTGAATTATATCCAATTAAACTCATCCGTGAAACTACAAATATTATTCATGCATTGTTGACGACTGGATTATGATAGCTTATAATTTTTCTTTGGCAGGGGAAGTGCTGGAATTGGCAGACAGGCGTGACTTAGGATCACGTGTCGAAAGGCGTGAGGGTTCGACCCCCTCCTTCCCCATATTTACCAAGGTCTATATTGATACTGGCTTTGGTCGTTTTTTTGAAATTTTTACAAAATATCAGCGTGATATAATCGTCAAATATTGTTTGGAAGGAAAGACTTTTGAAAATTGAAACCCAACCTCAAGATAATCATGAATTAAAATTGACAGTGGAAGTTGAAACAGAAGTTTTAGAAGCTGCCAAAAGAAAAGCTGCAAAAAAGATCGCAAAAAAGGTAAAGATCCCCGGATTCCGCCCTGGAAAAGCTCCCTACAATCGTGTGCTGAGTTTCGCCGGTGAAGCCGCAGTACTGGACGATGCCTTTAATATCCTGATTGAGGATATCTATCCTCAGGTATTGGAGCAGGAAGAGATCAAACCATACGGTCCCGGATCGCTTGAAAATGTAGTCAGCATGGATCCCCCAATCTTTGAATTCAAAGTGCCCCTCGCTCCTGAAATCACTCTCGGAGATTATCGCTCCGTGCGGGTTGATTTTGAAAATAAAGAAGTCCAGGAAGAAGATGTCCAGAGTGTTTTGGACAATTTACTTGAACAGCAGGCAACTATTGAGGATTCGGATCAACCTGCAAAAGAAGGCGACATGGTCTATGTTGTATTAAGTGGAGACCGCAAAGAACCTGACGAAGAAAAAGGAATGTTGATAGAGGAACGCCGCCTCCCGGTTCTTATTGAGAAAGAAGATGCCGACGAGTCAAACGAATGGCCCTTCCCGGGTTTCTCCCGGAACCTTTTAGCTTCCAAAATTGGTGATGAGAAAACTCTTGAATATAGCTTCCCGGAAGATTACCAATTCAAAGATCTCCAGAATGTTGATGCTGTCTATAAGATCAAAGTTGATGAGATCAAAGGCCGAATTCTTCCTGAATTAAATGATGATTTTGCCAAACTTGTTGGAGAATTTGAAACAGTTGAAGTTTTGACCAATACTATCAAAGAAAACATTCAACAAAGATACGACGAAGAGAATCGTGTGGAGTTTGAAACTAAGATCATCGAAGAGATCATGAAAGATTCAGAGATTAAATATCCGCCTCTCATGCTTGAACATGAACTTGAGCATTATTTGAACGACCTTGAAAATCGACTCCAAAATCAAGGGATGAATATGGACCTTTACCTGAAGAGCCGCGACCAGGATCTGGAAGCCTTGAAGGAAGAGGTCACTCCCAATGCACTTGAAAGCATGAAGCGCGGCCTTATACTTATGGAAGTTGCTTCCCAGGAGAAGATCGAAGTCGCACCAGAAGATGTTGAAGCAAAAGTTCAGGAACAGATCCAACAGATCAATGAATATTTCCCTGAAAAAGAAGCCAAAAAAATGCTTACGGGCGAATCGCTCCAAAACCTCGTTGCCCGAATTATTTCAAATGAAGTAAACACTATGACACTTGAAAGAATTCGTAAGATCGCACGCGGCGAAAGTCTTGAAGAAGAAAAAGAAGACAAAATAGAAGAACCAGTTGATGAGGTTGAAGAAGCAGAAGCTGAAGTTGTTGAGGAATCAGCAGAAGACACTGTTGATGAGCAGGTTGAGGAAGAAAAAACTAAATCAGATTCAAACGAAATATTAATGGAAAATGAAGACGATTCAGTAGATAATAAAGAGGACGAATAAATCCGCTGATTTAATCGCCTTGTTTATTGCATTTATTGAAAGGAAAATTAAATGGACAACCCACAATCTGTAATCCCAATGGTTGTTGAAACAACTGGCCGCGGCGAACGTGCATACGATATCTATTCCCTTCTCTTGAAGAAGAGGATCATTCTAGTCAGCAGCCCCATCACCGACCAGACTGCCAGCATTGCTATTGCCCAACTTTTACACTTGAGCAATGAAGACCCCGAAGCTCCTATCCAAATGTACGTCAGTTCTCCTGGCGGTGTAGTTTATTCAGGAATGGGAATTTATGACACTATGAAAATGATCCCTAACCCGATCCACACCGTTGCTGTTGGTTTCACTGCTTCATTTGGGACGATAATCCTGACAGCCGGGACAAAAGGCCACCGCTATGCTCTGCCAAATGCCACAATTCACCTTCACCAACCTCTTGGTGGCGCGCAGGGTCAAGCCTCGGATATTGAGATCCAGGCAAATGAAATTATCCGTTTGAAGAAACTTCTGAATAAAATTATTGCAGAAAGTACAGATAAAACAATCGAAGAGATCGAGTCTGATACAAACAGAGATTATTATCTGACCGCTGAAGAAGCAGTTGAATATGGTCTTGTTGATAAAGTGCTCGAAATGCCAAACAAATAGTAATTACTTAATAAAATAAAAATAGCCGATATTGATCGGCTATTTTTTATTAACAGGAATTATAATCAACCCATGATAAATAATATTAAAAGTCTAATACTTGACATGGACGGAGTTCTTTGGCGTGCTAACGAACCGATCGTAGACCTGAATTATATATTTTCCAGGATAAAAGCTTCTGGATTAAAATTTGTATTTGCGACCAATAATGCCTCCAGACATACAGAAGATTACGTTGCTAAATTTGCAGACCTTGGAATAGAAATAACAAAGGAACAGGTTTTCACCTCAGCAAGGGCAACAGCTGGCCTGCTTGCATCCAGATTTCCAGATGGAGGAAACCTCTTTATCATCGGAATGCCAGGTATGATCAAAACATTCAACGATTTTGGTTTTCAACATTCTACAGATGGCGCTTTAGCTGTTGTTGCAGGTATAGATTTCTCGATCGATTACCAGAAACTATCTGCTGCGACTTTAAAGATCAGAGATGGGATTCCTTTTATCGGCACAAATCCCGATGTCTCCTTTCCTACTCCAGTTGGTCAGGCTCCCGGTGCAGGCAGCATCATAGCTGCGATTGAGGCAGCATCAGGTGTCAAAGCGGAGATAATCGGTAAACCAAAAGCTGCTATGTTCGTGCAGGCCATGAAATACCTTGGCACATCCCCCTCTGATACACTTGTTGTCGGTGACAGGCTTGACACAGATATCCTCGGTGGCCAGAACGCAGGCGCCAAAACCTGTCTGGTCCTGTCAGGTGTCACAAACCAGGAACAGGCAAAAACATGGACACCACAACCAGACCTTATCCTGAATGATCTGTCAGAATTAATTAACGAAATTGAGAAAAGATGAAAAAACAATGCGTACACGATCTGAGTTTTGAAGAATTGCAAAATAAATTTATTGAATGGGGTGAAAAGAAATTTAGAGCTACCCAACTTTGGCAGGGGCTGTATAAACAGTTAGTATCCTCACCTGATGACCTGTCAACATTCCCGAAATCTCTCAGGGAGAAGTTGTGCAATACTTATTCTTTTAATTCTCTGATTCCCGAAAAAACTATCCGCTCAAAAGACAGGCAAACATATAAAACATTATTCAGGCTGAATGATGGAAACGCTATTGAAACAGTGTTGATGATGTATAGCAAACGGCGAACTCTTTGCATTTCAACCCAGGCAGGCTGCGCGATCGGTTGTGCTTTCTGTGCTACCGGGCAAATGGGATTTAAAAGAAATCTTACTAGCGGCGAGATCGTTGAACAGGTTCTGCACTTCTCCAGAATTCTTGCAGAAAAAGAAGAAAAGGTTACAAATATCGTTTTCATGGGAATGGGTGAACCGTTCCACAATTATGATGCGGTTATGCATGCTGTTAACCTTTTGAATGACGCAGATGGCTTTTCCTTAGGCGCCAGGCGCATGACAATTTCCACGGTTGGTCTGGTTCCTCAGATACGAAAATTTGCCCAAGAATCAAAACAAGTTAATTTAGCAATATCACTGCACGCTGCAGACGACAAACTGCGCTCTTCTATCATCCCGATAAATGACAAATATCCAATAGCTGACCTGATAGCTGCATGCAATGAATATATAGATAACACGCGCAGAAGAGTCACCTTTGAGTGGGCACTTATCAACGATTTCAATGACACTGATGAACAAGCAAACAAGCTCGTAGATCTCCTCAGGGGCATGCTCTGCCATGTAAATGTTATTCCCCTAAACCAAACGGACGGTTACAGCGGCAAACGATCGACAAATGAAAATGTAGACCGATTTGTAGAAATCCTGGAAAGAAACAATATACCAGTATCTGTACGCCTTCGGCGCGGTGTTGAAATTCAAGCTGGATGCGGCCAACTTGCATCCCAATCAAAATAAATGAATTTAACTTTCAGAATTCATCCAGTTAAATAAACCATCAGCCTGTATATATTCATGCTAAAATTTTTAAGTAACTAATTACCGAAGGAGAGTCTTCATGGACGAACAATTAATTGAGATTATTTATCCACGTGATATGTTGAATACACCTGTGATCAATAAGTTGATCCAGAGATATCCGGAATTGGGTGTCAATATCATTCAGGCAAAAATTTCACCAACAGAAGGTATGATCGAGCTTCAGCTAATCGGTCATTCAACAATGATAGAAAGTTCTATTGCCTGGCTGAAAGAATTGGGATTGGACCTAAAAGTTCTGGGATAGATGCGCATGGCAGCAGATAATCGTCAGGAATTTAGAGAAACATTATTACACCAATTGCAGGATGCTCTTCATCTGCAAAATATTGCACTGTCAACAAAACTATTTCTCGATCTTCATCCCGGTGATCAGGTTGAGGTCTTTGAATTACTCAGCAATGAGCAGCAGGATTACCTCATCAGTCTCCTTGAAGATTCAGACGTAGCCGTTCTCTTCAGTCACCAGGAAGATGACGAAACCCTTGAGGCTGTAAAAGGTATTGAAGTTGACCGCCTGGCAGACATCATCGAAGAGATGGAGCCTGACGAGGCAGCAGACCTGCTTGGAGATCTTCCCCCAGATATTACAAAAGAAGCATTGGAACAGATCGAAGATTCCAGAGATATTCTTCAACTCCTGAAATTCCCGGATGAAACTGCTGGCGGTAGAATGACGACAGATTATATTTCTGTCCTTAGCTCTGCCACGGCTTCACATTCTATTGAGGTCCTAAGAAAATTAGAACCTGACACTGATGTGCCCTACTATATTTATGTCACTGATCCTGATAATAAATTACTAGGGGTTGTAGGATTAAGGGAACTTGTTGTGTCCAGCCCGGACACCACCATCTCCTCCATCATGGATGAAGAGGTTTTCTTCACTAAAGCCATGCTCGACCAGGAAGAAGTTGCCCAGATCATGGTCACATACGACCTGTCATCCCTGCCTGTTGTAGATGACAAGAATCATCTCCTTGGGGTTGTCACCCACGACGATATCATGGATGTGATTTTGGAAGAGGCCACGGAGGATGTTTACAAGCTGGCCAGTGTTAGTGATACGGACCTCGAGCCTGACAGCCCGGTTAAAGAGCAGATCAAAGGTCGATTGCCCTGGTTATTCCTGAATTCACTCACCGCCCTATTTGCATCCTGGGTCATCAGTAATTTTGAAGGCCTGATCGGACAAGTTGCTGTTCTAGCTATATTTCAATCCGTGGTTGCTGGTCAGGGTGGAAATGCTGCCAGTCAAAGTGTGGCAATGTTCGTGCGAGCAATCGCTCTAGGCAACATCCCTCAAAACACAACCATTAAATTATTATTTAGACAGATGCTCGTCGGTCTTCTGCAGGGCCTTTGTATCGGAACAATAGTTGGAATTGGTGTATATCTCTGGCGTGGAAATATCTATCTTGGGATCGTGCTGGGGTTAGCACTGGTTGGCAATTTAATCCTCGCAGGAATTGTTGGCACCTTGATCCCATTAGGTCTAAAAGCTGTCGGGCAGGACCCAGCTTTAGCTTCGTCAGTACTTGTAACTGCTGTCACTGATAGTCTGGGTTTCTTCATTTTTCTAAGCCTCGCAAATTATTTCTTACCCAACCTCCTTTGATTGGAAATCATATGAAAATACTAATTATTCAAAACCCATACTCCTCCCGCTGGACATCAAGAAAGAGAACTGGCGAAATGCTAGACGCATTAATATCTGCTGGTTTGGAATTTGACCATGTACAGACAAAAGGCCCTGATCATGCTATTGAACTTGCTGCTCAGGCCGTAAAGGACGGCTACGAAGCAATTATCGCCGCTGGGGGTGACGGTACCATCGGGGAAGTGGTAAATGGCATAATGCTGGGTTCAACGAGCGGGAAACGCCCAATTTTTGGGATCATGCCCCTTGGAACTGCAAATGACCTCGTTAACAACCTAAAACAATCAGTTGACTGCTATGATATGGCGAAGATCATTGCAGCCGGGAAAACCAAGATGATCGATGTCTGCCAAGTAAACGACAGGTATTTCCTCAATAATGCCGGGCTTGGTCTTGAGCCGTTCACAACCACTATCCAGGAAAAGATCAAAAATATTCAAGGCATAGCAAGGTATCTTGTTGCTGTCATTATCAGCATAATAAAAAATCCTCAATGGAAAATGAAGCTGACCTGGGATGGCGGTGAGTTTGAAGGCCCTGTAACGCTGGTCTCTGTCAGTAATGGTCCTGTCACCGGTGATTTATTCTACACTGTACCCAGCGCTGATTTATTTGACGGGAAGCTATCTTTTGTTTATGGTCATATCAAATCCAGATTTGAGATATTCAAGGTCCTTCCTAAAATGATGAAATCTGGGGAGGGCAACTATACTGAGCATCCATCAATACATGAGGACCATTGCACAAACCTCAAGGTCCAGATAGAGCCAACAACACCCGCGCACACAGATGGGGAATTATTCGATCGAGCTATCAGTGAAGTTGAATACAAAATTTACCCATCAGAAATGCCGATCTTCGTGGAATAGAACTATGGAATTACAAATAGGTGTCTCCAAGATAAAAAAATATGCTTCTTCAGAAAGCGGCGATTCCATAGAAATTGTCGAAAGGCCGAATGGCGGCCTTTCAGTAGTGATGGCAGACGGGCAGCGTTCTGGGAAGAGCGCCAAACGCATCTCCAATATGGTAGTTCGAAAGGTCGTCTCCCTTCTTGCCGAGGGTATCCGTGATGGTGCTGCTGCAAGAGCTGCTTCAGATTACCTCTTCACTGAACGTGGTGGAAAAGTCCTAGCAACTCTTAACATTATCTCTATCGACCTGGTTACAAATACCATCGTTATTACTCGCAATAATCCAGCCCCTATCTTATATACTCAGGGTCAGGAAATAAATATTCTGGATGAAGATTGTAAGCCGGTTGGGGTTTATAGAAACACTCGCCCGATAATCACTGAGCTTCCAATTAATTCAGATCTGACCATTGCCTCTTTTACAGACGGAATAACCACCGCTGGTGTAAAAAAGAATGAGCATCTTGATATCTGGGATTTGTTCAATTATTGTCTTAAAAATGACCTGACTGCGCAGGAAAGCGCTGATCATTTCATGAATAATGCTCTCGAGCTTGACAACAATCTACCAGTTGACGACATCAGCATTGTCATGATCAAAGTTAACAATGAAAAAAGAGACGACATACGAAGATTGACATTATCGATACCAATTAAATAATATGAATTCAAAAATAGGGTTGATCGGAATTGTTGGTCCCTGTAAATCAGGAAAGTCAACTTTGCATTCTGGTTTATCCAAATTGGGGTTTGAAGCTAAAACAATTGCCCAGGAACATTCATTCTCTCCCCAAATGTGGAAAAAGCTCACAAATCCTGATGTGCTGATCTATTTGGATGTTGATTATGAAAACAGCATCAAGCGAAGCAAGTTAAATTGGACACCAGCAGATCTCGAAGAACAAAGAAAAAGGCTCCAGCATGCGTATGCTGGAGCCGACCTGTATATTGACACTTCAAATCTAACTATTCCAGAAGTTTTGGATAGAGCAATCACTTATCTGGAAGACCACTTCTCTTGATTTCTTAATATATCAAGATTATTATCGCAGTACCGATAACCAAAAATGGTGCATACGGAATTGTTTGGAATAATTTAAATTCCTTACTTATCATTTTCTGAATAATGAACAACAAACTAAATGCTCCACCCGCTAAAATACCGAGCATCAAACCCGCGACAACTCCCGGCCACCCAAGTGTTAATCCCAGAACTCCGGATAAATTCACATCACCAAACCCCATCGGCTCTTCTTCAATTTCCTCGCCCCGTTTCTTTGCTGTATATTGAGAAAGTTTTATCCCGATCCAGTAGATTGCATACATGAAACAAAAACCAAACAAACCGCCTTTTAAACTACTCACTAATTCCCATTTATACATACCATACGCAAGCCCGATCACTGCTCCGGCGATTGAGACAGGATGAAGAACAACACGGGCTTCAATATCCATCACGATGACCAGAACAAAATATGTGATCACAATGAACTTGGCAATGAAAGCTAAACTGTCATCAGTCCAACCCCACATCCAGACCGCCCCACCTGCAAGGAGCACATACACTACCCAAACTCTCAATTTATGTGAGAGCAGGCGCTCCTTCCATTGCCATGGCCAAAGGATAAAACTAAAAATACTGATCTTCTCATATTGCTTCTCAAGATCTTTTGGAAAGAATTTTCTTCGCAAATAAAACCACTCTGCGATAAAATTAACAGCAAACCCAGCCAGCAAGCCTAGTAAAATAAGTATTAGATTATTCATAAGCATATTATAGCAACAAGGTTTTATTAGGCACAAAGGAATTTATAATGGAAAAATTCATTATCAAAGGTAGAAAGCCACTTAATGGAGAGATAATTCCATCAGGAAATAAGAATTCAGCTCTTCCCCTTTTGGCGGCCTGTTTATTAACAAAAGAACCAGTCATACTGAAAAATGTACCACTGATAGCAGATGTAGCTGTGATGAGATCCCTGATCGAAAGCCTGGGAGCTATTGTTGAAGAGCTTGAACCTAACATATGGAAAGTTCAGGCTGAGAATATAAACCTTGTCAACCTTGACCCTGAACTTGTAAAAAAGATCAGGGCATCTATCCTTCTGGTTGGTCCGCTGGTTTCCCGGGCAGGTGAGCTGTACCTTACACCTCCCGGAGGAGATGTTATCGGACGGCGCAGAGTTGATACCCACTTCCTCGCTATTCGAAGCCTTGGCGCTAGTGCAGATTATGACTTCGACCATAAAAAATTCCACTTTAAAACTGAGAACGGGCTAAAGGGTGCAGACATTCTATTGGATGAGGCCAGCGTAACTGCAACCGAAAATGCGATCATGGCAGCTGTTCTGGCTGAGGGTGAAACCTATATAAGAAATGCTGCCTCAGAACCTCATATCCAGGAACTTTGCCAAATGCTTTCCTCGATGGGAGCGAACATTGAACAGATCGGATCCAACATCCTTAGGATCATTGGAGTTGAATCTCTCAGTGGTACCGAATTCACAATCGGCCCGGATTACCTTGAAGTTGTCAGTTATATTGGCGCTGCAGTGATGACAGGCGGAGAGATCAGGATCAAGAATGCCGGCCCTCAATATCTCCACATGGTTAAGCTGGTCTTCAACCGGTTAGGGATAGATTGGATAGATGATGGAGATGACATCTTTGTCCCCAGAGAGCAGAAGATGGAGATTCAATCAGATCTTGGAGATGCGATCCCTGAGATCAAAGTTATGCCCTGGCCTGCTTTCCCACCAGATCTAATGAGCATCGCGATCGTTGTGGCAACCCAATGCCGCGGTTCTGTCCTCTTCCATGACTGGATGTATAACAGCCGTATGTTCTTTACAGATAAGCTGGTTGGCATGGGCGCACAAATCGTACTATGTGATCCGCACCGCGTTATAGTTCAAGGCCCGACAAAATTGATCGGGGAGACGATGGACAGCCCTGACATCCGGGCGGGTATGGCTCTGGTGCTGGCAGCCTTAGCTGCAAAAGGAAAATCTGAGATCAGGAATATCAACCAGATCCGTCGTGGATATGAACGGGTATATGAAAAGATGAAGAACCTTGGAGCTGATATTTCCGTTGAATAATTAATTACAAAACCAATTAAATAAAAAGAACTCTTGTTTCTGGAGTTCTTTTTTTTATATTATCCAGCTTCTTTTGCTGCAACTTCAATAAATTGTTCGAATAAGTCTCTAAGCACTGGTTCTGGCAATGCTCCTACCTGACGATGTATAAGCTTTCCACCAGCAACGAATATCATTGTTGGAATTCCTTGCACACCATATTGCCCAGCGTTTTGATTATCTTCGTCGGTGTTTACTTTCGCGATAACCACTTTACCTTTGAATTCTTCAGCAAGTTTGTCCAGGATCGGCCCTACCATCTTGCAGGGTCCACACCATGGTGCCCAGAAATCTACAACTACTGGCAGTTCATTCTGCAGTACT
>JAUWSD010000058.1 GCA_030610225.1 Chloroflexota bacterium | reverse complement strand
GAATGAGTGGGCAATTACCCAAACACATCGTCTGCCATTCCCTGTAAAGTTTCAATTATCTCCGGGACTTTCACTATGATCTCAGCAGAAATATCTGCCGCCATATCAAAATGCCGTGCCACAACCCCCAATATCCTGACGGTTTCAGGCATCTCTTCCATCCTCATCTCCCGCCCTAATCTCAGGGATTCTGCTGCCCCCCAACCATGCGCGCTTTTGGCGCTGGACACAAATGATGCCAACTGCTTTTCTCTGAGCTGATATATCGTTCCAGGGAGTTCAAACCCTGTTTGGACTGCATCCACGAATATGACTGTTTCAAAACCTGCCATCATATCAATTAACCCCAATCCCGGCAGACTGCTTACTTCTACTTCTACCCCATTTTCAGCTATAAATGATAAACAGAGCTTCCGCCATTCTTCAACGATTTGAATGCCAATGGCATCATCACCACGGAAACTCTGCCCTATCCCAATTATTTTTAGCCTTTTCTTTTTCTGGTCCATCCCTCTATTTTACTCAATTTCTTCAATATCCAGCTTCAAGAAATGAGTTGCACATGATAAGCATGGATCGTATGAACGAACAAGATGCTCGCAGTCCAATGTTGCTTCCTCATGCTCTTTCTGCAGCACTTGAGGTGTTAGCTGCCACAAGTCAGACTCCATCCTTGCAAGGTTCTGCGCGGTTGGAGGAACGATCTTGGCATTTACTACATCACCATCTTCATTGATCGTATAGCGATGATAAAGAAGTCCACGCGGCGCCTCAGTTGCTGATGATCCGCGCCCAGCTTTGACTTCATACTCAACCATACTACTACCCTGTGGGTCATAAGCTTTGATCAGTTTAATAATTTGGTCAAATGCTTCAAGCGTCTCAATTGCTCTCGCCAGAAGACCTTTGAATGGATTGTTTAATGGTGGAACAATGCCCAATTCCTCTGCCAATGCTTTAGCTTTATCACCAAGCTGGGCATAGTTAAGGTTATATCTGGCTAAAGGCCCAACCATATATGGCTGATCTTCACTATTGTAGCTGTGCAGCGCATTTGAATGGCTTACGTGCTTTTCGAGGTAATTCTGCTCAAATTCTTCCTCGGTGATGATCCCGATCCTGGAAGAAATAATGTCTCCCTCAACCACTCCATACTCATTTTTGTTATGGACTGCGACATATTCATAATCCACTTCAAAGTCTGGGAACGGCAGGGTTGCCGCCCACCTGGATTCTTCAGTGATAGCTTCCAGCCCCCATTCCAGGTCAGGGATCAGGTCCATCAGCGCTTGCTTGTCAGTCCAGCTGTAGAAACCACCAATTTTGAGATTTACAGGGTGGATCGAACGGCCACCGATAGTCTTCATGACCTCGTTGCCGATCTTCTTCATTCGCAGTGCTGCTTTAACTTTATCTGGAGCATCTCCTGCCAGGGAGATGACACTGTCATGTCCTGTAAGATCAGGTGCTTGCAGCATAAAGACATGCAGCACATGGCTTTCGACAAATTCGGCCAGGAACAGGATCTTCCTGAGGATATACATTGATTCAGGAATATCGATCCCGAAGGCTTTTTCAATTGCTGTTGTGGCACTGGTCTGATGGGGAACCGGACAGATACCACAAATTCGGGCTGTTATATCAGGCACATCCTTGTAAGAACGACCTTCCAGAAATCCCTCAAAAAAACGTGGGGGTTCATAAATATCAAGTTTTATCTCAACTGGTTTTCCATCTTTGACATTGATTATCAGGCCACCCTCGCCCTCTAACCTGGCAATCGCATCTACTTTGATTGATCTACTCATTGGCGACCTCTTCTTCTAATATCATTTGGGCAGCCTTCTCGAACTCTGGAGTATAACCGCAGATGGTTCGGAGCAATTCGACTGCTTCTTTCGGGCTGCTGGTGGTTTCTCTGAGTATCGGGATGAAAGCATCCAGATCCATATCCTTACTGGGGCCAAAACATCCATAGCATCCCCGCCCAACTGAGGGGCAGATCGCTCCACATCCAGCTTTGGTGATCGGGCCGAGGCAGGGTATACCGCTCGCAACAGTCACACAAACTCGCCCCAAAGCTTTACATTCCAGACAAAGTGAATGTTCGGGCAGGTTCGGACGACGGTTCTGCAGCAATGCACTTACAGCTTCCAGGATCTGATATTTATCTACCGGGCAACCCCAAAGCTCAACATCGACTTTTACATGCTCACTGATAGGGGTCGATTTTTCCAGTGTTTCGATAAATTCAGGATGTTCGTATACTATATCGATCAAATGATTCACATCCTTATAATTCTTCAAAGCCTGTACACCGCCAGCGGTCGCACATGAACCGATCGAGATCAGAAGACCGCTGTCTTCCCTGATCTTAATAATTCGTTCTACTTCTTCCTGAGTGGTTACTGAACCCTCAACAAAGGTAATATCATATGGTCTGGATTCTGGTAATCTTCGCGCTTCGAGGAAATATACGATCTCGACAGCACCAACCAGATCAAGAAGTTCATCTTCCAGATTCAATATTGCCAGCTGACAGCCAGAGCAAGAAGAGAATTTGAATACAGCTACTCTTGGTTTTCCATTTTCCATGATTATAGATCCTCTACATTGAAATATGGTTCAAGTTGTTCATAAGTAAATATTGGACCATCCTTACAGATGTAATACGCTCCATGCTGGCAATGACCACAGACACCCACACCACATTTCATATTCCTCTCATATGAGAGGTAGATCTGATTGTCGGGGATCTTGCGGGCAAGACCTTCATAAAGCACAAAGTGCATCATGATCTCCGGGCCGCAGCTCCACAGAACAGTGTTCTCCGGATTTGGGCGCAGTCTGTAGAAATACATTGGCACCACACCTACAAGTCCGTCCCATGTGTCATCCGCGTGATCAACCGTGACCATAAGTTCAATATCGTGTGACCGCCATTCTTCGTATTCACCTGTGTATAGCAGGTCGGATGGACATCTTGCACCGTATACTATGGTCACCTTGCCATAATCCTTGCGGTTATTGATGATCTGATAGATCGCAGGTCTCAGCGGGGCCAATCCAATGCCTCCAGCAAAGATTATGACATCTTTGCCTTTACTCTCTTCGACAGGCCAGTTCGTACCAAATGGTCCGCGTACGCTTATGCGGTCGCCAACATTCAAACGGCTGACTGCTCTGGTCACATTTCCTACAAAGCGGATCGTGTGTCCGATCAAACCTTCCTGATCTGGATCAGAGCTGATAGAGATCGCGGACTCGCCATATATTGGCAAATAGAGCATGTTAAATTGCCCGGCTGAATATTTATAATCCTTTCTGACTTCTTCATCTTCAAACTCAAGCCATAATGTTGAAGTGTCAACTGTTTCAGTTTCGATCTTCTTGATCACAGCCCAGTTTGGGTTCATTGCATTTTCTTCCACGTGCATCTTATCCTCTACTGCTGACATTGTCATTTGAATGCCTCCTGAAGTATATTCAGTTCTTCCCGGATATCGATCTTTGCGGGACACCAGACAATGCATCTACCGCATCCCACACAACCCTCACCGCCGTGCTGTTCAACCCAGCTGGCAAACTTGTGAGTAATTCGCTGTCGCAGCCGTGATGTTGTGGTTGGGCGAGAGCATCCTCCGCCTGCATGCGCAGTGAAGGTTGGGTTGAAACATGAGTCCCAAACCTTGTCACGCTGAGTTTCAGTGCCGTGCAAATTAGTTACATCCTGAACATCCCAGCAGAAACAAGTCGGACATACTGAAGTACAGCTTCCGCAGCTCAGACATTTCGCAGCAACATCTTCCCATGCGGAGTGCGTTAAGTTATTCATTAATAACTCTGGCAGTTGCTTATAATCCTTAAGCACGTCTTTGATCTTTTCTTTAGCTTCAGACATCATCTCATTTTCAATCTGAAGTGAATGAGAGTTTGCTGCAGCATATTCCAATTGTGCAACCATATCAATTCCTTTTTGGGAACCGATATTCACAAGGAACAAATCATCCAGCTCTGTCAGCCTGAGGTCATATCCGTCTTCTGCCTCAGGGCTGCCGCCCACTGATGTGCAGAAGCAGGTGTCAGCAGGATGCAGACAATTCACTGCGATGATTATCAATTCATCTCTGATCTTCTTGTACAGAGTGTCGACATAATCTTCCCTGATCAATACAGTGTCCTGGATCTTGATCGCGGCGATCTCACAGGGGCGGACTCCGATGAAAGCATATTTTGGATGGATCTCGGAAACCGGGACTTCCTTCCATTTGTTATCTACATTCACAAGACCAAAGAGCTTTGTCCTTGGAGGTGTTAGATATTTCTTCCATGTAGATGCCCCGGGAGTTGCCTGGAAATATTCGCTTCCGCCGTTCTGATATAAACGGTACCGACCAGCTTTTTGGTCAGTCTCATATCCATATGGCAGGTCAGATATATCTTCGATCTGTTCATATACCAGTGAGTTGTTCTTTGCTACCGGTCCAATGGTTTTATATCCGGCACCACTTAGAACATCCAGCAGCTTATTGAGTTCAGGTTTACTGATCGCAACGGTTGTATTTATGGATAATTGATAATCAGTCATTATTCCTCGCAATCCTGTTTTCCATAAAAATCTAAAAGCTGCATACGAGCTCCCATTAAGCGTCCAGCGATTACACTTGAGACCCGGCTCATGATAAGGTAACCAAGGTCACAATTATCATCACAGAGCTGTTGCAATTTTGCTGCATCAATCGATAATAGGGTACTGTCAACCACAGCCCGGGTTGTTGCAGTTCGCTGGCGAACAACTGGAGTAACAGCTGACCAGCCTACTACATCTAATGCTTCTGCAGTAAATATTCGCAGTTTTCCCCGGTCCGGAGAATTTACTTCAATGGCCACGCGACCTTTTAAGACAACATAGATATAATCTTCTGAGTCGCCTTCGCGGAATAGAATTTCATCTTTGGCCAGGTCTAACATACGGGTGAATTGGGCAATTGCTTCGAAGTGTTCTAATGAGATTTCCTGAAACCACGGGACGGCTCGCAATCGGTCGATCAACTTCCTGTCTATATCCATAACACTTCCTTTTTTAAGGTAGTTCACAAGATGTCTTTATTGTACATTAATTCACAATCTATTCTGATAATATTGTATACCAGCCTTCAAAGAGGGTCAATAGGCATATACCCCTATTTACAGGTGAATTAGTCAGTTCTTTCCATACAAAGCAAAACAGGTATGGAATAAAATCCATACCTGTTTTATTGCTTTTTATTATTAAATTACTTATTCACTCACTAATTCAATGAACTTTTCGACGCTCATCGGCTCCAAATTCTCAATGTCTCTAGCCCTTGGAGCGACCATCTCGGCTTCCATTTCCTTGTCACCCACAACCAGGATGAACGGCACTTTCATCTTCGTATGGTTCCTGATCTTGGCGTTCATACGGTCACGGCTGCCATCAACCTTCACCCGTAATCCCGCTTCGCGCAGCTGCGCCGCCACTTTCCCAGCATACTCATTATGCCTGTCAGCGATCGGCACCATCACAATCTGCACCGGAGCCAACCAGAGCGGGAATTTGCCAGCGTAATGTTCAATGATCACACCCAGGAATCTTTCCGTTGAACCTGTCACAGCGCGGTGGATGACAACAGGTGTATGCTCAGAGTTGTCCTCACCGATGTAAACCAGATCCAGCTTTGAGGGCTGAATGAAATCGACCTGGATCGTTGAGAGCTGCCATTCCCTCCCAAGCACATCCTTAGCAATGAAATCTGCTTTCGGACCATAGAAGGCGGCTTCGCCGTATGCTTCTGTATATTCGACCTTATTCTTGATCAGGGCTGACCGTAGAGCGTCTTCTGCCTGCTCCCATTTCTCCGGGTCATCAACAAACTTACCTGTATCTCCCTTTAATGAGAGATCGACCCGATAGTCTGTGAACTCATAACGATCAAGCACTTCCTTGACCAGGTTCAGCGCCAATGTAAACTCAGACTCAACCTGTTCGGGTGTGCAGAAAATGTGGCAATCGTCCTGTGTCAGCGAGCGTACGCGCGTCAGTCCGGTCAGCTCACCGGATTTCTCGTAGCGGTACAGGGTCGCAAATTCAGAAAATCGCATCGGAAATTCACGGTAGGAATGCTTGCCCATCTCCTTGAAGAGTATCATGTGGCTGGGGCAGTTCATCGGCTTCAGGCGGTAGGAGACATTCTCATCTACCATCGGCGGGAACATCGAGTCTTTGTAATTTTCCAAATGGCCCGATTTTTTGTAGAGGTCTTCCTTGACAATATGACCCGTCCAGACATGTTCGTAGCCGTAGCGTGTCTGTACATCGCGCACATATTCTTCCATCAGGTGGCGCAGCATCTCACCCTTCGGAGTGAAGAGTGGAATACCGGGTCCGATGTCTTCGGAGAAGTAGAACAGGCCCAGCTCTTTTCCAATTTTGCGGTGGTCGCGTTTTTTGGCTTCTTCCAGCCGCCAGAGATGGTCCTTCAGATCCTGCGGTTTCTGCCAGGCCGTGCCATAGACACGCTGGAGCTGCTGTTTCTTCTCATCACCGCGCCAATATGCGCCTGCGATGCTCATGATCTTGAAGGAGGCCTGGTTGACCTGCCCGGTATGTTCCACATGCGGGCCACGGCACAGATCTACGAATTCTCCGTGCTGGTAGAAAGATATCTCGGTCTCACCTTCCAATGGTTCTCCGTACTCGTCCACGCCGCCTGCTTCGAGCCCCTCGATCAGTTCGATCTTGTAGGGCTGGTTGGCGAATTGGGCCTTTGCTTCTTCAGATGTGACGACCTTCTTCTCGAAGGGCTGCTTGGCCGCGATGATCTGGCGCATGCGCTTTTCGATGGCCTTGAAATCTTCCGGCACCAGCTGGCGCGGGAGCTCGAAATCATAGTAGAAGCCGTTCTCGATCGGCGGACCGATGGCGATCTTGGCTTCGTCCAGCTCGAACAGCTCCGACACAGCCTGGGCCATGATGTGGGCTGCCGAGTGGCGCACTTTATAGAGCTCACTCTCGTTATAAGGTAAATGTTTTTCTTCTGACATGATCTACTCCTAATATATTTAACAAAAAAAGCCTGCGCCATCCTGGGCACAAGCACTCGCTTACACGGTTCCACCGGGACACAGCGAGGGTTTTAAGTTCGCCATCTCAAGTTTGCCGATAACGGGGCAATCCGGTCACCTTACTTTATTCGGGTTTCCACTAGCGGGTGGTTTTCTCCATCTGCTTTCTGAAGCCGCTCTCAGTCATTGGCCGCTTCTCTCTGTTGTCAGCGTGGATGGGTACTCGTCCCTGTCACTGCGTTTTACATATTTTACTGTCTTTCAATTATACAACTCTCAGAGGGCGTGTCAAGATGAAAACTTACGACAGATTGAGCGAGTGGGTTTTTGGAGAATGTGGATTTTATGTATAATGAGAATTAGAGGATAGAGGGAAAGGCAATGAATCTATCAAAGGCTGTA
Source organism: Chloroflexota bacterium (assembly GCA_030610225.1). Lineage (GTDB taxonomy): Bacteria > Chloroflexota > Anaerolineae > Anaerolineales > UBA11579 > JABJGH01. The sequence continues at coordinate 70 of JAUWSD010000058.1, read as the reverse complement.
GAATAGAAAACTTCTCTGTTTATACAATGCGTGACTTGAGAGAAGAAGATTAGATATCTGGTGACAATAT
>JAUWSD010000045.1 GCA_030610225.1 Chloroflexota bacterium | reverse complement strand
GTGATGTGATCCTCATACCAGACCCGAACTATGCAACCCCAACCCCAACTCCTATCCCAGATGATCTTGCCGATGGCACTATCATTGAATATGAGGTCCTTCCTGGAGATTCGATTCAGGGCATCGCAATAAAATTCAACAGCACTGAGGATGCGATCATCGAAGAAAATGAATTGGATGATCCGGACACGATCTACCCCGGGCAAATATTAAAGGTCCCAATTAATATAGCAACACCAGTTCCAACCTCAACGCCAACAGGCTAGAAAGCCTGTCATTACGAGGAGCGCATCGACGCGGCACTCTAATAGTGATTGCTTCGTTATCACTCGCAATGACGAGGGGGGAACAAAGTGAAACGCAAATCCCACAACCTCACAGTCGTGGGGTTTTGATTCCATCAAACCAATTCTGGCTCTTTTTAATTTTAGATTTCGTGAATTGTCAGGAATATCATCGGGCGCCGTCTTGTCTTAGCTTTGAGTGCAGAGCGAATATTCCTTTTGATGTCCTGCTCCAGGTCTTTAGATTTCTTTGACACTGTTTCTTCAATGACCTCAACTAAAGAGTCCAGAATAACACCTGAATCTTTCTTGTAAACAAAACCCTGGGTGCTGATCTCTGGTACTCCAATGATGGATTTATCACGCTTATTCAACAGAAGACTTACGGTCACAATACCTTCCCGTGATAAAACTTCTCTTTCACGGACAACTGCTGGGCCAATCTCTCCGACGCGGTTCCCATCAACGAACACATATCCGCCGGGGATCCTTTCGCCGATCTCCATTTTGCCGTCATAAAACTCAACTATCGTTCCGTTTTCGATCACACCAATATTCTCAGGTTTGATCCCAACTTCTTCAGCAAGCTTTCCATGCTGTCTCAAGTGACGAATTTCTCCGTGAATTGGGATCAGGTATTTGGGCTTGACCAGGTTCAGCAGCAGTTTCATCTCTTCCTGGCTGGCATGCCCGGAAACATGAACTGATTTGATCGGGTCATAGATCACATTCGCGCCGTGTTTGAATAACTTGTTGATCGTCCTGAAAACATTTTCCTCGTTTCCGGGAATAGGATGCGATGATAATACGACCGTATCGCCTTCCTGTATGTTAAATTGTCTATTCGTGTTGTTAGCCAACCTGCCCATGATCGAGGTGGGCTCACCCTGTGAACCGGTACACATCAGGACAACTTCTTTCTCTGGTAACTTTAAGGCTTGCTTAATATCTATAACCACATCTTTGGGTTCGTCAAGGTAGCCAAGATTGCAGGCCATCTTATAGTTTTCAAGCATGCTCATCCCAACCAATGCCATCTTCCGCCCATGTCTTTCAGCTGCATTCATAACCTGCTGGATCCTTGAGATCAGAGATGCAAATGATGCAATGATAATTCTTCCTTCAGCATCTCTGAACACATCATCCAGGGCAGCATCGATCACCCTCTCTGATGGTGTCCATCCAGGTTTGTCGGCGTTTGTTGAATCAGACAGGAGAGCTAAAACCCCTCGGCCAGCCCACTCAGCTAACTTTGCAAAATCAGTTGGCCAATTGTCTACTGGAGTATGATCAAACTTGTAATCTCCGCTGTGTACCACCAGGCCAACAGGGGTGGTGATACCAAGTGCAACACCATCCGGAACCGAGTGGCAAACGTGGCAAAATTCCACATTGAACGCCCCAATTTGAATAGATTCACCCGCCTTAATTGTGATCAGCTCAACGCCTTCTTTCACACCTCGTTTTGCCAGTTTTACACTGACAAATCCCAGGGTCAAAGGAGTGCCGTAAATGGGAACATTGATCTCCCTTAAAACATGAGAGATCGATCCAACATGATCCTCATGGCCATGGGTGATCACTATACCTCTGATCTTTTCTCTTTTGTCATCACTTAACAGATAATTAAAATCTGGAATGATGTAGTCTATCCCCAACATATCATTTTCAGGAAACATAATTCCTGAATCAACAATCAAGATATCATCGCCGTATTCATACGCGATCATATTCTTTCCGATCTCCCCTAACCCGCCTAAAGGGACGATCCGTAATTTTCCTTTATTCATTTTTTACCTTCTTTTTACATCAAGACTTTCAGCGTCTTGTTAATGTTTATTAGTTAATTAATTAGCTAGAAAGAAAATTTCAACCTTGTTTAGTTGTTCCTCCCTCTTTAGCCGTCGGATTATAACATAAACTGCTTTTTATCCCCAAAGATGTTAAAATATTATAATTATCAAAAATTCATTCAAACAGGATAAAAAATGACTAACACATTTAACACCCTCCTTCTGATCGGCAGACCAGCCTCAGGAAAAAGCGAAATCATTGATTTCCTCAAACGTACACCTAAAGACCAACGCCGAACTGATCTTCACATTGGTGATTTCATTGAAATAGATGATTTCCCGATGCTTTGGACCTGGATGGAGGAAGATGACATCCTGGAAGAATTAGGACAACCCCGTTTACATACTGATGAGATAAGAAATTTTAAACATAATTATCTCTGGAATCTCCTGATCAGGAGGATCTGCCTGGAACACTCAAAATTTAATCGGGACAACCCTGCTTTTCAAGATGAGAACACTATCATCCTCGAATTCTCAAGGGGAATTCAGCATGGAGGATATAAAGGGGCATTTGAGCATATTGATCCTGAAATCCTCTCAAAAATGGCCATCTTCTTTAATGACGTATCCTGGAGCGAATCGCTGAGGAAGAATAGAAAGAGATTCAACCCCGACAAACCGGATTCTATACTCGAGCATGGATTAACAGATCAGAAACTGGAATTCCTTTATAAAAAAATCGATTGGAAAGAGATAACTGAGGATCAAAGCGGATACATTGAAATCAAGAATATCAAGGTACCCTTCTTCGTTTTTGATAATGAGAAAGATATAACTTCTGCAAGTGACGAAGTCCTGGGAGCTAATCTAAAAACTGCCTTAGGGGAATTGTGGAAATTAAACCTTAATAGATAACCTGAAAGATTTATTCTTTATCGAAAGAATACCCAAATTAAACCCAAAATCAGAGAATATATTCTCTGATTTTTTTATCCAAACCAATATTATGAAAATTTGAATCTTAGAATATGGTTTTGAAGATCAGGATTATCGGGACAAAGATCAATCCCAACACCAGGGCGATCACAACTAATCCCAAAACAGATCCCACAAGCCCGAGCACCAATCCGATCGCACCACCCACAATACCTATTACTGCCCCTATTAACCCAATTACTAACTTAATCAAACCTGCGATAATACCCATATTTCTCTCCATTACTTAAATTACTTTTCAATATCTAATACGATAATAAATGAGAAAAGTCTCATACAACATCCTGGAAACTATGATATTTTTAAAGATACCATGAATGAAAAAATAGATCATAAAAAAGAATTGAAACATCTGTATAGGCCATCAAAAAAGGATCCTGAAATAATTGAGGTTCCTGAAATGAATTTCCTGATGGTCGACGGCAAAGGTGACCCCAATACTGCTAAAGTTTATTCAGAAGCTGTATCAGTACTTTATTCCCTTGCATATTCGATCAAATTCAATGTAAAGAAAACAACAGGGGTCAATTATTCCGTGATGCCCTTAGAGGGTCTCTGGTGGGTTGAAGATATGCATGATTTTTCAACGGATAACAAAGAGGATTGGCTCTGGACAATGATGATCATGCAGCCAGATCTGGTTACACCGGAAATTGTTGAAGAAAATCGACAAGCAGTCATCAAAAAGAAATCTCTTCCAAAGCTGGAGGATATTTACTTTCAGCCCTATAATGAAAGCCTGTCTGTCCAGCTAATGCATATCGGGCCTTATGCAGATGAGGCACCGAACATATCCAGAATGCACCAATATGCATTTGACCGGGGTTATAAGCGAGCAGGAAAACATCATGAGATCTACCTGAATGACCCTAATCGCACAGCCCCTGAAAAACTAAAGACGGTGTTAAGGCAGCCAATATCAAAAGATTAACAATTACGCGCCAGGTATCAGGAGAATGCTTTGAAAGAAATATTTGATTACATCGAGCTTGATTTCTTTTCCCCGGGAAATTTCCAGAGGATCAAAATAAAAGATGTTGCCCAGTTAAAAAAACTGGCAGATCAAATGAATTCACCGATCTACAAATTTACTGATCAGAAATTAGATGAATTCATAATTCTTGACTTTGAGAAAGACATTTGTTATTACCTGCCATTAGATATAAAGTAAACAAAAAAGTCCGGGAATTCCCGGACTTTTCTATTTAATATAAATTTCTTTCTCTAAACTTTAGTACATTGGAGGTCCAGCTGGCATTGCAGGAGCTGGGTTTTCCTCTGGGAGGTCACTGATCAAACATTCAGTTGTCAGGATCATAGCTGCGATAGAAGCTGCATTCTCGAGTGCGCCGCGGGTAACTTTTGCGGGGTCGATCCAGCCAGCGGCAACCATATCAACATAATCTTCGGCCAATACATCATAACCGATACTTGAATTGCCTTTCTCAACCTGTGTTCGCTTGACTGTGTCAACGATCACTGAGCCCTCTTTTCCAGCGTTCTCTGCGATCTTGCGCATCGGAACATCCAGTGCCTTCAAAACGATCTTAACGCCAACCTGAGCGTCAGAATTATCCATTTTGACTGCATCAAGAACGGTCATAGCATTGATCAGTGCAACACCACCACCGGGGACGATCCCTTCTTCAATAGCTGCGCGGGTAGCGGATACTGCATCCTCTACACGGTGCTTCTTTTCTTTGAGTTCTGTCTCAGTTGCAGCACCAACTTTGATGACTGCTACGCCGCCTGAAAGTTTTGCCAGACGCTCATTTAATTTCTCGCGGTCATAGTCACTTGAACTGTTGTCGATCTCAACCCGGATCTGTTCGATCCTTGCCTGGATCGCGTTTGGATCACCTTTGCCGCCAACGACTGTTGTGTCATCTTTGGTGGAGACGATCTTTTCTGCTGTGCCAAGATCAGCGATCGTGGTGCTTTCCAGTTTGCGTCCGGTCTCTTCTGAGATCACGGTAGCGCCTGTGAGAGCGGCAATATCTGCAAGCATAGCTTTGCGTCGGTCACCGAATCCCGGAGCCTTCAAAGCCAATACATTTAGCATACCTCTAAGCTTGTTCAATACCAATGTCGCCAGTGCTTCGCCGTCAATATCTTCAGCGATGATCACCAGGTCGCGTTTACCGGTCTGAACCAGACTTTCGAGGATTGGAACCAGATCCTGGGCAACGGATATTTTCTTGTCATGGATCAGAATATTTGCGTTCTCGATCACTGCTTCCATTGTCTCAGCATTTGTAACGAAGTAAGGTGAGAGGTAACCTCGGTCAAACTGCATACCTTCAACATACTCGGTCTCAAACTGTAGACCCTGGGAGTCTTCAACGGTGATAACGCCGTCATTTCCGACTTTGTCAAATACGTCTGCGATCAATTCGCCGATCTCCCGGTCCTGAGCAGATACTGATGCAACATTGCCAATATCTTCTTTGGTTTTTACTGCGATAGCTTTCTTTGTGATTTCTTCTGCAATTGCTTTGGTTGCAGCTTCAATTCCGCGTTTTAGCAGCATTGGGTTTGCACCAGCTGCCAAATTTCTCATACCTTCAGTTACGATCGCATGAGCCAATACTGTTGAAGTGGTTGTGCCATCACCAGCAATATCGTTTGTTTTGGTGGCAGCTTCTTTCAAAAGCTGGGCACCCATATTCTCAAATGCATCTTCAAGTTCAATTTCTTTTGCTACTGTGACACCATCGTGTGTAATTGTGGGGGCACCGAATTTGCGGTCCAAAGCAACATTACGTCCTTTTGGTCCCAGCGTGGTTACTACTGCTTCGGCAACTGCGTCAACACCCACGATTAATTTTTTTCGTGCTTCATCTGAAAAAATTAATTGCTTAGCCATTTATATTATTTCTCCTTATTCTCTTTTCAAGCAAAAATTATTCAATAATTGCTAAAATGTCGCTTTCGCGCAGGATCAAAACTTTCTCACCTTCGATCTTGATCTCGGTTCCTGCATATTTTGCAAAGAGGACTGTATCTCCCTCTTTTACGTCTAATTCTACGCGTTTGCCATCTTCAACACGTCCAGGACCAGCAGCAACAATGCTTCCGCGCTGTGGTTTCTCTTTTGCTGTTTCGGGTAAAACAATACCGCCAGCAGTCATTTCTTCCTGCTCAATCGGTTTTACTACTACTCGATCGCCAAGAGGTTTCAGTTTCATTTTTTCCTCCAAAAATTTGGGTTTTGTTTGATTTTAGCACTCTATTTAATAAAGTGCTAATTGCTGCAAAATAATAACGAAAAATACTGCTCTCGTCAAGCTTATATTTGAAATTTAACAAAAATCTAATATTAGGGGGTGTGATCGCAGATTGAAAATCCCTCATCAACAATACTGGTTACAACATCATCATCAGCATATGCATTTCCCACTTGAGTCAAAACCGGGATGGCCTCATCACACAAGTCCAGGGCTGCCAGGACAGAACCGTATGAAAAATAGAATACATATGAATCGTTTCCCAGTGGAATGCCTTCAACAAAATAAGTCTCTTCCCCCACATAATCTTCCCTATTTGAATCATCCAATAAAGTTGGCCCAAGCAAAATATCAAGAACGATCTCGCATCCATTTATTGCGCACTCAAACATCGGGATTGAACCCTCGTAATTCCTAGCCTTGAAGCGTACCAATGCCAGGTTTCCATACAAAACAGGTTCTGTGGGGTTGATCTCAATTGCTTTTTCCAAGTTTCTGGCCGCGATAAAGAACTCTCCCATCCTTTCATATGTATTCGCGATGCCCACATATGGCAGCGGATCGTTCACACCAGTCAGGGTCTGATTTATCCGCGCTGCTCTGTCAAAATATTCAAGCGCCAGATCCCAGTAATTCAAATCCGTCTTTGTACTGATCTCGCGGTAATTTTGCGCAATATTAATGTACAAAAAGGTAAGATTGGGCATGATCTCTGCAGCTAATTTATACTCTTCGATTGCCTGCATGTATAACCCCGAAGACTCAAGAATGTAAGCATAGATACGGTGTGTATCCATCAAATGCGGCGCATTTTCAAGGGCTTGAGCAGCCAATTCTTCGGCTCGAAGATATTGATACTGATCTGCAAGGACCTCTGCCCGGTAAGCTGTAGCCAGCCAATTCTCGCTGTCAAGCTGTAATGCTCTTGTGGCAGTCTCCGAGGCCTCAATGAAATATTCTTCACGCAGATCAGGGTCATCGGTAACAGCAGCATTCCAGTCTAAAGCCAATGTCAGGACTGCCCAGGCATCGCTGCTGAACTCGTCAACGCTAACAGCCATCCTGGCATTTTCCAATGCTTCTTCCAAACGGGGGATTTTTTCCTGAGTTGTAAGCAGGGCTGACGAATAGATCTGCGATCTGGCCAACTCAATATAAGCTTCTGTGTTAGTTGGATCAAGGTCGATCGCTTTCTGGTATGTTTCCATTGCCAATACAAGATCTCCCGCCATAAAGTGAGCTCCTGCCTCATCAATAAATGACTGGGAAACCCTGGTCGGAACAGGAGTAGCCTGATTATTAAGGACAATGCTTCCCCCATAAGCTTCCAAATTTAGAATGAAAATAAGCCCGATAATATCAATGATCACCAGCGCAAGAGCAAAGTTTGATAAGATCCTCTTATTTTTCTGTCTGAATAGATATTTCTTGCGTGGAACTTTCATTTATTCACCCGATCAAATTTGCGCTAGGAATCGCTTCCTGTTTCTGTAGCAGTCGGTTCTTCAGTTGGCATAGGAACTCCACCCTCAATAAACTCACAAAGATCAATTCCATATAATGCATTATAGTAGGCAACCTCATCATCAGGTACAGAAGAAATTAAAGCCTCAAAGATCGGAACAGCTTCAGAACAGCGCCTGGTGTTTGCTAATGCAAAACCATATAAGTAGAAAAACTCTGCCACATCGTAATCAAGCGGAACGCCTACAACTGTTATTCCGGATTCGGTCACACCACCAAGTACAAAAAGTGTAAAAGCATCGATTGCATCCAGGAGATCGCCGTTTCGATAATAAGCCAGACCTAAATTCCCGTATCTGAACGGGTTGCCAGGTTCATCCTGTACTGCCGCTTTTGCTGATTGGATCGCTTTTGAAAATTCTCCCTGATTCAGATAGATGCGGGTTATATATGTATCCGGTGTTGGGTCAGATGGATTCAACCCAACCCCCTGGTTAAATTCCTCCACTGCTTCTTCCAGCAAGTC
>JAUWSD010000092.1 GCA_030610225.1 Chloroflexota bacterium | reverse complement strand
TTAAACGGTGAAGGCCGGAAAATCACTTCTTCACAGGAACTCGGAGAAAAGCTTGCGATCACACCCGCTCAAATCCGAAAAGACCTGTCACAATTTGGAGAGTTTGGCAAGCAGGGCACCGGCTATGATATCGAACACTTGATAAGCAATATCCAGTCAATTCTGAATATCAATAAAATTTGGGATGTCGCCTTGATCGGTATCGGTGACATTGGTCACGCCCTGGCAAATTACAAGGGATTCAATCAGCGTGGATTTAAAATTGCTATGCTCTTTGATAGTGATCCATCAAAGATCGGTGAAAAAGTAGGGCAGTTCACCATCAAAGATTCTGCAAATTTGAAAGAAGATATCAAAAATGCGAACATCAAGGTTGCCATGATTTCTGTTCCAGATATGGTTGCTCAGGACATAGCGAATGAACTTATGGAAGCAGGAGTAAAAGCGATCCTTAATTATGCTCCAACAATTCTAACGGTTTCTCAAGACATTCGTGTACAGTATATTGATCCAGCTGTCCATCTGCAGATCATGACATATTACATGGATTAAATTCTTATCCCTGAAAACATAAAAGCTGCCATATGGCAGCTTTTTTTTATCTAATTTATTGTTCTAATACTGAGGTAGATTTCTCTCAATAAGAGGATATATCTCCAGCGCTCTAACAGCCCCCAGTGCCACACACGTGATCGGGTTATCAACCACATAAGTTGGGATGCCCATCTTCTGGGTCATCAGCTTGTCGATCCCCCGCAGCTGAGAACCACCCCCGCAAAGTGCTATCCCGCGGTCAATGATATCCGAAGCCAGCTCAGGCGGGGTTTTCTCCAGCACCTGTCTGATCATTTCAAATACGCGCTCAAGCGGCCCTTCCAGCGCTTCTACAATTTCACTGCTGGTCAATGTGAATGGCTTAGGAAGCCCGGACACCTGATCCTGACCCTGCAACTCCATGCTCAATTCCTGGTCCTGCGGGACAGCTGCACCGATCTGAATTTTGATCTTCTCCGCAGTGCGCATACTGATTATCAAGCCATATTTTCTTCTGACATAATTCACAATTTCATTATCAAGATAAAGACCACCCTCACGTTGAGTATCAGCAGACACAATGTCGTGCATCGCCAATACCGCCGCCTGAGAACATCCACCCCCAAGGATCACAACCATATTTCCGGTTGGTGTCCCGATCGGCAGATCAATGCCCAGTGCAGCAGCCATCGGCTGAGGCACCAGCATCGCATTTGAATTTCGCCCCAAAGCTTCCAGTACAACTTCATGCACTGCCCGGCGCTCGACGCTAGTGATCCCATAAGGATGTGTAACCATCACTTTCGGTTTAAAAAAGCGCATCGGACCTGTAACTCTCTTCAGGAGTTCCTGCAGAAAGACTTGTGTATATTCATAGAATGCAACAACACCGTTGTTCAATGGGCGTTCAACTTCCAATACATCGGATACGCGTCCCATCATATTCAGGGCAGCTTGTCCGATCTCGACCATCTTCTGTTCCTCAAAGTCGATAGCAACCACTGTCGGTTCCTCGATTAGAACCTGGTCGCCCTCAACGATCCGGGTGAACATTGTCCCCAGGTCTATTCCCAGCTCTTTTGATAACATTGCCATTTCTTAGTCGCTCTCACCTGTCGGCTCAGTCTGGATGTGTCTGCGCCCTGATCTATAGCGTTTGATTGCAGATAGACGCAAATTTGATCTGCGTAAGGCCGCTTCGATCATCAAGTATTTATCTATATCACCATCTGGCGGTCCGCCAGCCAGAATTTCTTCAGCTCGATTCTTGGCTTCTTCTGCCCTGGCAGCATCGATCTCATCAACATGCTCAGCGGCATCAGCCAGGATTGTTACGATCTCAGGCTGAACTTCCACCAATCCACCAGTTACAGTAAAGACTTCTTCCTGATTCTCTTTGCGGACCCGTACAAGCCCAAAGTCCAGGATAGAAAGCAGCGGGGCATGGTCGGGCAGGATTCCCATCTCGCCTTCAATGCCGGGACTGACGACAATGTCAACATCGCCTTCATATACCAGCCGGTCTTGTGAGACTATCTCACAACGAATTGTCATCTAAACTCTCTCCTTACCTTATACCAGTGTTTCAGCTTTCTTCAAAACTTCTTCGATCGATCCAACGAACATGAATGCCTGTTCCGGTAAATCATCATGCTTACCGTCAAGGATCTCTCTGAAGCCTTTGACTGTTTCTTTCAAAGGAACATATGCACCGGGGGTTCCGGTGAACTGTTCCGCAACGAAGAATGGCTGGGAGAAGAAACGCTCGATCTTTCTGGCGCGGGATACTGCCAGTTTATCATCTTCGCCAAGCTCGTCAATACCAAGGATTGCAATAATATCCTGCAGGTCTTTATATTTCTGAAGTACCTGCTGAACCTCACGGGCGGTTGCATAATGCTCTTCGCCGACGATGTTCGGATCAAGAATTCTGGATGTCGATGCAAGCGGATCAACAGCGGGGTAAATACCCTTGTCTGAAATTGATCGCTCAAGTGCGATTGTAGCATCAAGATGCGTGAATGTTGCTACTGGAGCCGGGTCGGAATAGTCATCTGCAGGAACATAGACTGCCTGCATGGAGGTGATCGATCCTGTTCTGGTAGATGTGATCCTCTCCTGAAGCTGCCCCATCTCAGTCCCAAGTGTCGGCTGGTATCCAACTGCTGAAGGCATACGGCCTAACAGCGCTGATACTTCGGAACCGCTCATTGAAAAGCGGAAAATATTATCAATAAAGAGCAGCACATCGCGTCCCTGGTCACGGAAATATTCCGCCATTGTCAGAGCGGTCAGCCCAACTCGCAAACGCACACCTGCAGGCTCATTCATCTGTCCATATACAAGAGCTGTGTCTTTGATTACTCCGGACTCGAGCATTTCGCGGTACATCTGGGTACCCTCACGGGTGCGTTCACCAACACCTGCGAAAACCGAGTTTCCTTTGTGGACGGTAGCGATCGAGTTGATCAACTCCTGAATGATGATGGTTTTACCAACCCCAGCACCACCGAAGATTCCGGTCTTTCCACCTTTGGTGAACGGGGCGATCAGGTCGATAACCTTAATACCTGTTTCGAATACCTCAACAGATGTTGCCTGCTCATCAAAGGAAGGAGCTGGACGGTGAATTGGGTAAAAGATATCTGTATCTGCTTCCGGTCCGCCATCTATTGGTTTTCCAAGAACATTGAAGATCCTTCCCAATGACGCCTCACCAACTGGAACCATGATCGGAGCGCCTGTGTTTGCAACTTGCATTCCTCTCTGAAGTCCGTCAGTTGAATCCATCGCAACTGTACGCACCCATCCGTTTCCAATATGGTTCTGAACTTCCAGCACTAATGCATCTTTACCCTCACGCTCTATCTCGAGAGCATAAAAAAGCTCAGGAAGTGAGTTTTTACCAAAATCAACGTCTACAACACCACCTGCAATTTGCACAACTTGGCCAGTGAATTCTGCCATTCCTACCTCCAAATCCTCTTTATATTACTTGGCCAGTGCCTCAGCACCACCAACAATATCCAAAATTTCGCTCGTAATACCCAGCTGACGTGCTTTGTTGTATTCCAACTGCAGCAGCCCTGCCAGCTCAGTCGCATTGTCAGTGGCACTCTTCATCGCAACCATTCGCGATGCATGCTCACTGGCAAATGATTCAAGCACGGCCTGGAAAACCTGCAGCGCTGTAAAACGGGGTATGATCTCGTCTAATATCTCTGTCTGTCCAGGCTCATATAAATATGATGCGCTGGCCCCATCTTTCCTGGCACCAAATTCAGCTTCCACCAGTCCCACTTCGGTTTCATATTCCAGGGGAAGCAACTTCTTCATTACCGGGTCCTGTTTGACCATGTTCACAAAGTCTGTGTACATCAGGTAGACTTCATCGGCATTGCCGGACAGGAACTCGTCCACAGCCAGTCTTCCGATCGCAGACACGTCCACGAAGCTCGGTTCTGCTGGTAGGTCGCGGAAATCTGCCATAATATTCATCCCACGGCGGTGGAGCAGCTCAGTACCCTTCCTGCCAATAGAAATGAATTGCGCAGGTACCTCATATTTCCCAAACTTTTCAAATGTGTACTTGATAATGTTTGAGTTGTATGGGCCTGCCAACCCGCGGTCACCGCTGATCATGATCACGATCACGTTCTTGACATCCGCGCGTTTGGTCAATAAGGGGTGTAAATTTTCTCTTCCAGGCTGTCTGGCAACATGCGTCAGAACCTGCCAGGCTTTATTAGCATATGGACGGGTTGAAAACATGGTGTCCATGGCTTTACGCACGCGGCTGGCACTAACTGCCTGCAGCGCACGTGTCACCTGAGCAATATTCTTGACACTTTTTATCCTGAGTTTTACTTCTCTAGCATTCGCCATTCGATTTCCTCAAGAGGGTCCTATGCCCAGGTTGAATTGAAAGCCTCGATATCTGTCTTCATCTTGGCAGCCAGTTCGTCTGATATCTTGTTTCCGGTTGCCAGTTCTTTCATGACATCCGGGTGAGATGCATTCATATAGCGAAGCAATCCTGCTTCCCAATCCTTCATTCTAGTAATTTCGATCTCATCTGCAAACCCATTTGTGCCGGCAAAGATTATCAGGGTCATTTCATCCAGCTCGACTGGTTGATACTGCGGCTGCTTGAGGATCTCCTGCAGGCGCTGACCCCTGCTCAGCTGAGCCTGAGTGGCTTTATCAAGACCGGATCCGAACTGGGCAAATGCTGCCAGTTCACGGAATGCGGCCATATCCAAACGCAGACCACCAGCGACCTGTTTCATCGCCTTGGTCTGGGCATCGCCACCTACACGCGATACCGACAAACCGGCATTTACAGCAGGGCGGATACCTGCATTGAAGAGGTTACCCTCCAAATATATCTGACCATCAGTGATCGAGATCACATTAGTGGGAACATACGCTGATACGTCACCCAAAAGGGTTTCAATGATCGGCAGCGCTGATAATGAGCCGCCAGAGCCTTTTTGCTTGACCAGCTTGAATTCCGCTGGTTTTTCCATTGCTTTGAGTGCTTCATCAGCATTATGCTTAGCAACAGGTCCAGCGTAAATTTTTCCGTCAACTGCATCACCAATTTCTGCGAGTTCACCGCCAAAGTCTTTAGCTGTGATCACATAATTATCTGATAAACGTGCAGCACGTTCCAATAATCGGGAGTGGAGATAGAAAACGTCTCCGGGGTATGCCTCACGTCCTGGAGGGCGGCGGAGCAAAAGTGAAACCTGGCGGTATGCCCAGGCATGTTTTGAAAGGTCATCATAAATGATCAGAGCATCCCGCCCTGTCTCCATGAATTCCTCGCCGATCGCGCATCCAGCGAAAGGGGCAATATACTGCAGTGCAGCGGCATCATCTGCTGATGCCACAACAACGATCGTATGATCCATCGCTCCTTTTTCTTCCAAAAGGGCCACTGTTCTGGCGATCCCGGCTT
>JAUWSD010000016.1 GCA_030610225.1 Chloroflexota bacterium | reverse complement strand
CCAATTCCTGTCAACTCTCCTATAATGCTGGATAATTTCTCCGTTGTTGTCTATTAGAATAGAACTATCATAAATATTGCCATGATCTTTTTCAAAAAATCCAAGTGATATCATTGTTTTATTTTCAAGAGAGAGGTTTCTGACTTTATTTATAAATTCACCATTAATTTCCTCGCATAATGTAAAATCGAAATTGTAATCATTTTTATCCTGTAACCCAGTGATCGCAACCTCTGGGAATATTATTAGGTCTGCGTTTTGTTTAGCAGCATCTATTATTGAATTTATTATTTTATTCTTGTTTTTTTCAATATTCTTAAAAACTTCGAGAACCGCCAATGCAATTTTCATTATTACACCAGATCCATATTAATTTAAAGATAAATGATTATATCAACACATATGACTCAAGCACAGAAAATATCTCGTAAGTGTTTGTAAGACATACTAAAAGATAAGTTAAGAATGAGATTACTTCGTCGCTGCGCACCTCGCAAAGACAGGGGTGGTGTGGGAATGAGATTGCTTCGTCGCTATGCTCCTCGCAATGACAGGGGTGGAGCGGGAGTGACAGATGGGGGATGTGTTTTGGGGATAATGGAGTCTGGTGTTCTGAATTCTTGATATTTTCAGCAGAATGGGGGTTGTTTTGAGTGTTCTGAATTAGATTTATCATCTAATATAATAATAAGAAATCTGATTTGGCACGGATATTGCATCCATTTTAATGTCAGATCTGGAGGATGATTATGATATGGCCTAGCGGCAATTATACAAAAGGCATCGATGCAAGCCATTACAAATACGATATTGATTGGAAAGCTGTTGCCAATTCCGGGATTAAATTTGGGATAGTAAAAGCAACTGAAGCTTCACATTATATTGATTCATATTTTGATCAGAACTGGATTGGGATGAGGGATGCTGGTATTATCCGGGGAGCATATCATTTCTTCCGCCAGAATGTGGATCCGAAAGATCAGGCATACCATTATTTAAAAGTAGTTGGGGATGTCCTCAAAGACACAGACATGCCAGCAGTATTGGATCTGGAAGCATATCCTCAATCAAACTATGATGCTTTTGCAGCCCTCACCCAGGCAGAACGTTACAAGGTTTTGGACACATGGCTGCAGATCATTACAGACGCAACTGGTAAACTCCCGATCATATATACAAATAGATACACTTGGTGGGCGATGTATGAGGATTCAACCGAATACTCGCATCATCCCCTCTGGTTTGCCCTTTATAATGCCAATTATGCCACAGCACCAGGAGATGACTGGAATGGCAAGAGTTGGACGATGTGGCAGTTCACACATAAGGGTGAGATTCCAGGCATACAGGACGGAAAAGCTGCAACAGATTGCAATGTTTATAACGGGGATCTGGAATCTTTATGGAATTGGATAGGAAGAACAGCCGACCCGAGCACACCTCCTGATATCAGCAATGCTTCTATGTACGAGGCAATTCGCATCGCGGCAACTTCATTAGATGAAGACCCAATTGCCTGGATCACAAAACTGGAATTTGAATACCTGGTTGATCCGCCCTACAATGCCACCAGGCCTTATGATGGACCTGCTATCGAGGACCTGGTATTGCAGGCATATCAAAAAGAAGCTTTGATAATCGCAATAAATAATATTGACGATGAATCAGCAGTGATGATCTATACCAAAACAAATCAGGAGATCATCAATGCTTTTTATGTGATGGGTGCTGATTTTGATATGGATGGATGGGACCTGATCAAGCAGGCGAAGTTAACCTTCGTCGTTGACAATCGTTATGCTTTGTATGAGGGGCCGACCATTGAAGCAATGACTGGTTTGGATCAAAAACAAAAGGATCTGCTTTATATAGCTTTGGACCTCGTCAATCCCAATCAATTTGTGGTAGAGATGCCGGAATATGATCCTGAAGATATTGCTGACGATGATACTGAGAAACCAGAGGATGATCCTGCGCCTGATACTCCAAGTGACCCTGAGCCGGAACCAGTACCGGTGGAGGAGGAACCCGAACCACAGCCTGATCCGGAGCCAGAACCACAACCAGACCCTGAACCACAACCGGACCCAGAGCCAGAACCTCAACCTGACCCTGAACCAGAACCTGCACCAGTCGAGGATGGCTTGCCTTATTCAGAGATGACAAATCAGCAAATTGTCAATTTCTTCTATGTGGTTGGTGAGCAGATAGCTGAACCAGGTTTCGAATTGCTTGAAAGCGCTGGATTAGCTGAACTATTCGATAAATTAAATGAAAAATACGATGGCCTGAATATTGAAGCTTTACCAAACTTGAGCGAGCAGGTACGCGGCCTCTTATTGAATTTGATCAAGAAAATAAACACAGGAGTCGGGACGATCACATATCCGGGCTTGATCAATCAGGATATCATCGATCTGATCTATAAAGTGGCAGCGAAACGTGGAGAGAATGGGATGCATTGGGTGATCCGAACTGGATTGGGCAAGATCACATCCAGCAGAGATATCAGGTATCAGCCTTATATGGGGCCCCGACTGGAAAATCTGCCAAGTATCACAGAAGATATCCGCAGCTTCCTTGCCCAGGAATTGAATGATCTGCAGAATGGCTAAGATAATATGACCAAAAAAACGGGCTGACCATCAGCCCGTTTTTAATTTCGATAAACGCATAAATTTCTGGTTGTAATCCTTCTCACCGCTTATAATCAATCAAATGAATGACAAAGATCTTTCCCAGGTTGTTGAGAATTTCAAAACCCAGAACCAATGGTTGATGGGCTTAATTACAGACCCAACTGGCTCGCGATACCATGCCGAAAAGAGTAAAGCCCAGAGGCTTTTTGAGTTTGAGGAGCAGATGGAGCGCACTGCAGACTTCCTGGAGTTCATTGGGAATCCTGAAAGTAAATACAGATCGATCCATATTGCCGGCACGAGCGGAAAAGGCTCTGTAACTGCAATGATCGCACAGATCTTTCATCAAAGCGGGGTCAAATCCGGTTTTCACATCAGTCCTTATTTGCAGGTGCCGAATGAAAAACTGGTAATAAACGATAAATTGATCAAACCTTCTGAATTTATTCTGCTGGTCGATGAATTCAGAACTCATTATGAAAGATATGGTCAGGTTGGAAGGAAATTCGATACCCTGAAGTACGGCGAGGGCTGGGTGGTGCTAACCTATATGTGGATGGCAATGTCGGGTGTAGAGTGGGCGATAATCGAAACGGGCTTGGGAGGAAGGTATGACCCGACCAATGTGCTTGAGGCAGAGATAGCAGTGATCACAAATATCGATTATGACCATGTCAAATCTCTTGGTCCATCGCTTGAAGAGATCGCATGGCATAAAGCGGGGATCATTAAAGAAGGCAAGATCTGTGTGACCACAGAAACCAAACCTGGGATACTGGATATATTCCGAAAAGAAGCTGAGAATAAGAATGCTGAGTTATTTGTAATGAATGAGGATTTTTCTTTCGATATGATCGAAGAAAACATTTCAGGATCGGTAATAGAGGTTAAAGCAATCCATAATAATTATCAGAATATAAAGATAAATTTGCCGGGAAGATTCCAGCCAATTAATGCTGTTGCTGCTATTACAGCTGCCGATCTGGCCCGTGAGCGTTTTGGCGTTGAGATCACAGATTCTTCTGTTAGAGAGGGGATGGCAGCAGTGAAATTCAACGGCAGGATCGAGGTTATTCAGAATGACCCTCTGGTGATACTTGATGGGGCGCATAATAAACATAAGATGAAAGGGCTGGTTGAGAGCATCAAGCATTCATACCCTGATATGAAGAAGACTGTTGTGATCGGGGCATTATCAACCAAGGATGCAGATGGGATGATTAAGGAATTGGCCCAGATAACAGATAATTGGGTGGCAACTCAACCGCATGTATTTGGGAAACCTTCTACAACAGCGGAAGAATTCGCTGCAGTGATTCGAGCTGTAGATAACAGCTCGGAAATTCATGTTGAATCAGATGTTCATACGGCAGTAAAGTATGCGATTGATGCGACAGTTAAAGACGAAATGGTCATTGTTACAGGGTCGATCTATATGTTAGGCGAAGCACGTGATGTTTGGATCCCGCGAGATTCGATTCTTTTGCAACTGGAAGCGGGAAATCACGTATATAGTAGTAAGATTAAAAATAAGTGAGGTTTTTATGGATAAAAATACACAAAAAATGTTTGCTGTTGGTCTGATCATGTTTGGGGGGTTGATGATCCTGAGCAATTTTTTGGATATTTCATTTGGTAAGGTCACGTGGGCTTTGATCATCATCTTCGCTGGTGTTGTTCTGATAACTAGGCCTGACATCTTCCGCTCAGAAGGCGTCCAATTTAAATTGATCGGAGACTTTGACCTGGATGAATCATGGACTGTTGAGGATTACACGCTCCGCGCATTCATCACTGATATCGATCTAGACCTGGAGTTCGCAGAATTTCCTGAGGGCGAGACGAATATCAACATCTCCTGCTTTATTGGTGATATTACGATCACCAAGCCGAATGATGTTGGACTTAGGATCAGGACAAATTCGTTCCTGACAGACTCAAAAGTCCGTGGATCAAAAGGAGAGATCTTCTTCTCAGGTCTGAATTACCAGAGTGAAGGATATGAAGAAGCAGCCAAGAAACTGGATGTACAGTTGAATGGATTTGTTATTGAGATTAATGCATAAAGAAATTTGAATATAAAAAAGAGCTTCTCATTGAGAAGCTCTTTTTTTGTTGGTTGATCTATCTTTTGAGAAGAAGATAAATTCCAAAGCCGACCAATAAGGCGGGTCCGATATAAAGCATATCAATTCCGAAGAGCAATGAAACCGCGAAAGCAGACAGGATCAACCCCAGAAGCCCTCTTGTGCGAGCTCCACGTGAGAACCTGTTCTTTGCGCGGAAGTATTTGAAAGAAGATGCCATCATGCTGAGGCCTGGAGCAAGAATGAATATTGCCCACCAGTTATCAATACTGATGAAATCATAGCCCATATTATTAAGCAGGAATATTCCACCTAATAGAATTAAAACGACTCCCCATGACCAGGAACTTGAGTCATGCCACGAGAATTCAAAGTGGAATGGGTCTTTGCTTTCTTCTTCATCAAAATCTTCGATCACTTGAAAATCATCATTGTTTGACATAGTAACTCCTAAATTAATTGTTAACTATATATACGCGTCAGGTTGTGAATCGTTTCGTTTTAGTTTGAGAGGTTGAAGTAGTTATAGATCACTTTAGCGAGATCGCCGATCAATTGGGAAGACGGACCCCAGACGAGCTGCACAGGGTGGTAGAAATTAAACACAACTACGTAATCCCGATTTGGAGTATAGACTATGCCGGCATCGCTGATCGTGCGGATGGCAGTCGTGAAATCTGATGACCATCCATGTTTGTGGGCAATGCGGGTGCCTTCCGGTGATCCTGATTCGATCAGGTAGGGGGTATTATTCTTCGTTAATAGGTCTACCATCAAGCGGCATTCATCCTGGGTGATCTCTCCGGGGAAGACTGCGATCAAACCGCCGCCGCCGTGCTGCTCACACAAATAAATATCTGCAAGAAGCTGCCCCATATCAGTGAGGGTGGCCTGGTTATAAATATCCAGACTGATATCGATGTCCGTTCTGGTGTTTGCATCTGTTTCATATAAGTACTGGAGGACTGCTCCATCATAAAAATATCCAGCCAGGAAGGTGTTCTCCAAACCAAGGGCCTGCATATCGTCAGTGACACGCAGCGGCCCGTACCTTTCATCTATGAACTGCTGCATCAACCAGTCTGCGGGATCATTTCCAGATTCGGTGATCATTTTAGTCATCAGGTTCAGGGCTTCAGTGTCGAGGTCGTCATCCAGGTGCCTGAATGCTGAAACCAGGATAGGGATCTTGATCGTGCTGGAGGCTGTGAAAGCGGCATCAGGATTTGTGGAGACTTCTATACCATTATCAAGGATGAAGTGGATCTCCTCACCTGATAATAAGTCCATGACATAAACACCAGCGATCCCGTCAAAACCAGCCAGATCGATAGTTTGTTTTAATAGAACTTCGAGATTGTCAAAGGATGGAGGGGGTGCTGCTATCTTTTCTATGGATACATTAACGGATCTATTACCGGGTGATTCCAAAGCATTTTCAATCTGAATAATGTTAGATTCTACATTGAGGGTTGTACCGGGAGAACCAGACTCGTAAACCAATTGTCCGGGAAGTGGCTTTGCAGGTGTGGGTGGTTGGTCGTATCTTGGGCTGATCTCATTGATCAGATATTCACGGAGGAGAGTTTCAGAATATGTGGAGGTCAGCGGAATTGGCTTTGGCCCTTTTTCACTGTTCCATAGGAAACCCCAGAATTCAGTCCAGAAGGTGCCGCTCAACCTCTGAAGGTCTGCTGCTGCCAACATGCTATCCAGGTCGAGTTCGAAGCCGATCACTGCGGGGTTCAGATGGATGATGTTTTCGTTATAATGCAGCTCAACAGGGTTACTAAAAACTTCTAGAAGGCGGTCGGCTGTTTTCTGGCGGTCCAGATTTCCAACCGGTACTCCTGCGATCTTCATCCCTGCGGGGTAGGTGTTACGCCCTCTACTAAAAATAGTCAACTGGACCATCAATAGAAGCATTCCGACAAGTGCTGCACCGATCGAAAGCCAATAAAGATATGTTGATCCTCTTTTTCGTAATTTTCTATTTCTCAAATTCAATCTCCAAATTTCGCTTAGTATAACATAGAGATTTTATGCTAAAATTCTCACTGGGCAACCAAAATTTCATTATTAAGAGGACGGCTTGATGTTAAGAAATCTTCTGATTTATCTTTCAAAAGCTGAATGGATGAGAAAAACAGTTATGGAGTGGGGGATCGTCAGAAAAGTTGCTTTAAGGTTTGTAGCTGGGGAAACTCTGGTGGAAGCGATCGAAGTGGTTAAACAGCTGAATAAAGCAGGCATGATCGCTACATTAGACCAATTGGGGGAGGATACGGATTCTGAGGAAATTGCCAGGAGCACTGGGGAACATATCATCAGAATACTTAACACGATCGAAAAATCCGGAGTGAAATCGAATCTTTCATTGAAGTTAAACCAGATCGGACTAAGCCTGGACTATGATCTATGCGTAGAAATTCTGGAAGATATCCTGAAACACGCTCAATCACTGGGCAATTTTGTGCGCATTGATATGGAGGATTCAACTTGTGTTAATAAAACCATCAGGATCTATCAATTGATGCGTGATAAAGGCTATGACAATGTCGGGATGGTGATGCAGTCATATCTATACAGGTGTGAAGAGGATACCAGAGTCTTACTTGATCAGGGTTGTACGATCCGGCTGGTAAAGGGCGCATATAAGGAACCTGCGCATATTGCCTATCCAAAGAAATCGGATGTTGATCACAATTTTCTTCATGTTATGAAGATTCTATTGGAAGCTTCGTTGAAAGAAGAAGCTCCTACGCTTAGCGAAGATGGTAAGTGGCCTGCCATACCAGCAGCAGGAACACATGATGGTAACATAATTAACTTTACTAAGGAATACGCAACGAAGATCGGGTTGCCAAAGAATAAACTGGAGATCCAATTGCTGTTTGGCATCCGTCGAGATCTGCAGGAAAGTTTAGTGAAGGAAGGATATCCTGTCCGTATATATGTTCCTTTCGGAACTGAGTGGTATCCATACTTTATGCGGCGTCTGGCTGAGCGTCCGGCAAACA
Source organism: Chloroflexota bacterium (assembly GCA_030610225.1). Classification (GTDB taxonomy): domain Bacteria; phylum Chloroflexota; class Anaerolineae; order Anaerolineales; family UBA11579; genus JABJGH01. The sequence continues at coordinate 3,431 of JAUWSD010000016.1, read as the reverse complement.
TTTGGTTTTTCATCTCTAATCTATTCAAGAAGTAAATAGCAAATAATTTTAAAATAGGGAGCGATGAAACGCTCCCTATTTTTCTTGACATATACAGATAACATTTTATAATAAAGCTGTTATATATGAACAAGTATTCATATATAGAGGAATTAGGAATGATCAAAATGGATGAAAAAATATTTGAAGAATTGGCTGAACTGTTTGGAGCATTCAGTGACCCGAGCAGGCTGCAGATCATTTCTGTGCTTAGTGACGGCGAAATGAATGTGAGTGCGATCGCAGAAGCTGTAGGGCTGACTGAATCAGCCACTTCTCATCAACTCCGCAATTTGCGCCAATTGAGATTGGTTCGGAAGCATAAGGAAGGCCGGCAGGTATTCTACGCTTTAGATGATGAACATATCAAAGGTTTATATCAATTTGGGCTGGACCATATCCTTCATAAAAGAGACTGAACATGACAGATAGCAATATGCAGCAGATCAACGATATAGAGTGTGAAAGCTGTGCAGTAAAATACAACGGCGACAATGAAAAATCCGGGCAAAAGATCTCATCTGAGACGATCAGGATATCTGTCGCTGCATTGATCTTTATTTCAGGATTACTTCTCAGGCAATTCGATCAAATTTTATTGTCAAATCTGATCCTGCTAGCGGGTTATTTTATTGCCGGGTGGGGTGTCCTCAGGACTGCCTTCAATAATATCCGTAAAAACCAATGGTTTGATGAGAGCTTTTTGATGAGCGTCTCAACTCTGGGGGCGTTAGCGATCGGTGAAGTGCCCGAAGCTATTGGAGTGATGCTGTTCTACCTGGCTGGAGAAATGGCTCAGGAAAGAGCATTGAAGCGCTCTAGAAGATCTATTGAGGCTTTAGTAGATCTGAAGCCTGATAAAGCAAATCTTATTCAAGGTAAAGATGTGGTGCAGGTTTCCCCAGAATCAGTCCCGGTTGGTGGGATGATCCTCATCCGGGTTGGTGAGCGGATACCTCTGGATGGGATTGTGATCGAGGGTGAAACAATTCTGGACACAAAAGCGATCACCGGAGAATCTCTACCGCGGGAAGTTGTGGATGGTAATGAGGTAATGGCTGGGATGGTCAATTTGAATGGCGAGATAAGGGTGAAAGTGACCAAACCTTACGATCAATCATCGATTGCAAAGATCATTGAGATGGTCAGGAACGCCGGAGACCGAAAAGCTAGAACAGAGCGTTTTATTACCCGTTTTGCGAAAGTTTATACTCCAATAATTGTTTTGATCGCTGCATCATATGCAATATTCTCTCCAATGCTGATCCCCGGGCAGACTTATTCAGAGAGCATTTATCGTGCACTCGTGATCATGATGATCTCCTGCCCCTGTGCTTTAGTGATCAGTATCCCATTGGGATATTTTGGCGGGATCGGCGGCGCATCAAAAAAAGGCATCCTTGTCAAAGGGGCAACATTCCTTGATATCCTGGCAAATGTAAAAACAGTAATATTCGATAAGACGGGAACATTGACAAAAGGTGAATTTTCAATAAGAGAAATCAATGCATTCAATGGATTGAATGAGGATCAGATATTTGAGAAAGCGGCCAATCTTGCAGCTCACTCAAATCATCATATCTCAAGATCGATATTTGCCGCTTTCAGCGGTGAAGTAGACCATGAGAGCGTGAAGGATTTTTCGGAATTTCCGGGCATGGGCATTGCGGGTAACTTTAATGGTGACAGGATCACGATGGGCAACCAGATCCTGTTCCGAAGAGAAAATATAGAGATCCCGGAGGGGGATTATAACGGAACGACATTACATATTGCTGTCGATCAGGAATACTGCGGAAATATATTGATCGGTGATGAGATCAAAGAGAATTCCAGGCAGGCGATACTTGGGCTTAGAAAAGAGGGTGTTACATATATTTCGATGCTCTCAGGTGACCACCAGAAAACTACTGAGGAAGTTGCCCGTGAACTTGCAGTTGATGCCTTTCAGGCAGAGATGCTGCCAGAGGAAAAGGTGCAGGAACTTGAGAGGATCATGGCTGCGAATAATAATGGAAAAGTGGCATTCATTGGTGATGGCATCAATGATGCACCTGCGCTTGCCATTGCAGATGTCGGGATCGTGATGGGGGCTGCCGGGGCAGATGTGGCGGTTGAATCTGCAGATGTGGTCCTACTGAATGATGATCCTGAGACGATCGTGGAAGCTATCAGACTTGGTAAGCGCACTCGAAATATTGTCTGGCAGAATATATTGATCGCGCTAACTATCAAAGCTGTTTTTATCGTGCTTGGATTAGCGGGGGCAGCAAATATGTGGCAGGCTGTTTTTGCTGATGTCGGAGTGGCAGTTTTGGCAATATTTAATTCCATCAGAGTGCTAAAATAGGTACATGAATAAATACAGGATCAGTGATATTGCAGTATTTGACCGAATATGGAAAGATGGCCGACTTGTTGTGTTGAGTGAGAGCGATCATTTGCTCAGGCGCTTTGGGCAGGTATGCGTGCAGAGATTTAATGCAGGTGAAACGACAAAAGAAGCGCTGAATATATCAGAGGATGAGATCTGGACATTGATATCCGGGAGTGGAAAGCTCAGGCTCGAAGATATGCGGGATGGCTCACCTTCGTTCAAGGAGATTGTTGAAATTAAAATGAGTGAAGAACATCCGGGATCCATTTTGATCCCCTTTGGTTTGAAATTCTCCTTTATTGCTGAGACTGATGTTGAAATCATTCAGGTCAGGACTCACCAGGAATAATATGAAGATCACTGGGAACATACGCCAATTGATAATATTATGGCTTTTAGCCATTCCTCAGTTCCTGCTGGGATTGGGAATCACGAAGTTTCTAGGAAATACCATTAATTGGAGTTCATTCTGGTTGGGACTGGTCTGGGTCATTCTGATGGGATTGGTTTCAGTTTATCTATTCTTATTTTCAAATGAGATGCTCAGGGATCCGGAGCTGACCAGGTACAAGATCAGGGAAAAGCCCTTCAGGAATTGGCTATTGGCAGCAGGGTTGGTAATAGCGCTGCTATTTATCAGCACTATGAGTTTGCTGCAAATGGGATTGGTATCTCATACAGCAAGTTTCTTGATGCTGATGATCTTCCTGGGAACATTCTTCCTGGGTGTGCAGCCTTTCAGGATTTATTTCAGCGGTTTTGGCGAGGTCGTGATGGCACTGGCGATCGGATTTTTTATCCCCGCATTGTCACTTCAACTTCAAATTCAGGACCTGCACCGTTTATTAACCTTCTCTGCGGTCCCGATCACACTGCTTCTGTTCTCGTTTCAGCTTGCATCCCAGATCGAAGATTTTGGGACAGAGGCAAGGCTTGATGAGAAAAGGCTGGCTGCCAGAATAGGCTGGGAGAATGCTTTTCTATTGCATAATAGCCTCATGATAATTGCATATTT
>JAUWSD010000059.1 GCA_030610225.1 Chloroflexota bacterium | reverse complement strand
TGTTCTTCAGGGTTTGATCCTGTCAATTGTATTTATCTACGGCATATTAACCAGCGTTAGGAAAATCGGCAAATTCTTCCTGAGTGTTGAAAAGAAATTATCAGGTCAATATGAAAGTTATCCAACGAAATCAATTCAACAGAGCACATTTGGTCTGGAAGATTTCGGTGAAGAGCAGACACCTTCAACCATAAAAAGAAGGAAACGCAAACAAAGCTTACCTCCAGAGTTCAGAAAACAATTTTCAATACCAGAGGAAGAAGAATTAGCTTTCAGGCAGCTGCCAAGAGAGAGCTATTTGCCGGGCATGGATATCCTGATCAATGATCAGAGTATTAAACCAGATGAAAGACATATCAATCAAAATGCAGGTCTGATCGAAAAGACTTTAATGGATTTTGGAATTCCTGCAAAAGTAGTTGGGTTTCAGATAGGCCCGACGGTGACACAATTCGCTGTTGAACCGGGTTATCTTGAGAAGACAGTTGGTTACGAAGGTGAGAGCAGGCAAAAAGTCAAGGTGTCCCAGATCGCAAGATTAAAGAAAGATCTTGCACTTGCTCTTTCAGCTGACAGAGTGAGGATCGAAGCGCCTGTGCCGGGGCGGACATATGTCGGTATTGAGGTCCCAAATAAGAATAAGGCGATCGTAAGGTTGAAATCAATTCTGGAATCAGAGGAATTCAACCGCAGCGATTCACCATTAAACATTGCACTCGGCAGAGATGTCTCTGGAAAACCGGTTGTTGGTGACCTGGCAAAGATGCCACATCTTTTGATCGCTGGCTCAACAGGTTCAGGGAAATCAGTATGTATTACTTCTCTGACCGTTTGTCTTGTCATGAATAATTCCCCAGAAGACCTGAAACTTGTGATGATCGATCCCAAGATGGTGGAGTTGGTCAGGTTCAATGGACTTCCACACCTGATAGGAAAAGTTGAGACGGATCTTGAACGCATAAATACCGTTCTGCGCTGGGTTGTGATCGAGATGCAGAATAGATATAAGAGTTTTGAGGAGATCCAGGCAAGAGATCTTGATAGCTATAACAGAAAAGTAAAACGAAGAAAAGATTATGAACATCTCCCGCGTATTGTGGTGATGATAGATGAATTGGCAGACTTGATGATGTCTGCCAGAGATACTACAGAGGCAACCTTGGTGCGTCTGGCTCAGATGGCGCGAGCAGTTGGTATTCATCTCGTGGTGGCAACTCAAAGACCAAGCCCAGATGTTGTCACTGGCCTGATCAAAGCGAATTTCCCAGCCAGGATAGCGTTTTCAGTCTTCTCCCAGGTTGATTCAAGGGTGATACTTGATACCAGCGGAGCTGAAAGCTTGCTCTCACGCGGTGATATGCTTTATCTGGCTCCAGAGGTTGGGATCCCTGTCAGAGCTCAAGGCATATTGACGACAGATCAGGAACTTGAGTCTGTGATCGCATATTGGCAGGAAGCATGGCAGAAAGATGAAGAAGAGGAAGAAGTCGCTCCCTGGGAGAGTTTGGTTCATCATGAGAAAACTTCATCAGGTGGAGATGAATTGATCGGGCAGGCGATAAATCTGATCCGAACAACCGGCAGGGTCAGCACATCGCTGCTTCAGAGAAAATTAAAGATCGGATACCCTCGGGCTGCATCTTTAATGGATGAGATGGAGGAAATGGGTGTGGTTGGCCAAAGCAGAAGCGGTGGGAAAGAACGCGAGATCTTGATTAACAGGGAAGATAATGATGTTGATGATGATCTTTAATATTGCACTTCTTGACTTTATAGATAGCGTGGTTTAGCATAATCAAGGTCAAAATACTCAGGAAGGCATTATGGAATCAGAGAAATCTCCTCAAATGAGCAAGAGAAAAACATTTACTAATTTTCTTAGAAAAGTATTTTTTATTCCAATTGATTATTTTGCCAGACTATTTATGAAGTGGGGTATCCATCCGAATCACTTAACCGTATTTGGTTTGATCGGCACGATAATTGGCGCTTACTTCATCGCCCAGGGAAAATTTACTCTTGGTGGTTTTATCCTCCTGTTGATGGGTCCATTTGACGCCCTGGATGGAGCACTTGCCAGGTTGATGGAAGAGAAAGATCCATTTGGCCCGATGCTTGATTCAATTACAGACCGCTATATTGAGATCTTTATTTATGGCGGATTGATCTATTATTACTCCATAAATGAAAATATCACGTATGTTCTTTTGTCATTTCTCGCATTGTCTGGTTCTATGATGGTTTCATATTCCCGGGCTAAAGCTGAAAGTTTGGGAGTTGATGTAAAGGTAGGAATATTCACTCGTGTAGAAAGATTCTTGATCATTGTTCCGTCAATATTTTTCAGCATCCCTCATATTGGTTTGTGGATCCTTGCTATTGGATCGAATTTTACGGCCATGAGGCGAGTGCTTTATACACAAAAGCATCTACGAAATAATACAAACGGAGAAAAGTAATGATCGAATTCGGCTGGAATGCTATTTATGTTAATGGAAATCCATTAATTTATTATTATGGGATTATCTTAATGTCCGGTGTGGTGGCAGCTTCACTGCTGGCTTCACATTTAGCGAAGAAACGGGGCGAAGATCCGGATTTTATCTGGGATCTGTTGCCCTGGATGGTAGTTACAGGTGTGATCGGGTCCAGGCTCTGGCATATCTTTACTCCTCCGCCTTCAATGGTTGAGCAGGGTATCACCACGAAATACTATTTGACCCATCCGCTTGCGGCGATAGATTTGCGAAGAGGCGGGCTTGGAATCCCTGGCGCGGTGATTGGCGGCTTCATAGCAGCTTATTATTACTGCAAGAAGAAGAAAGAAAACTTGTGGAAATGGACAGACATTATTATCCCCGCTGTGCCGCTTGGACAGGCTATCGGACGTTTTGGCAATTATGTCAATCAGGAATTATACGGAGCTCCAACCGATTTGCCGTGGGGAATATTCATTGATATTCAACATAGACTCACAGAATATCTTGAATTTACACATTATCATCCCATCTTCCTCTACGAAGCATTATGGAATTTTGCAACTGTAGGTCTATTGATCTGGGTAGGAAATAAATTCAGAAAGCAATTGAAGAATGGCGACCTTTTCCTAATATATCTGATCACTTATCCAACCATCAGGATCATCCTTGATTTCCTAAGGCTGGACGCCTCAGAGATCGGTGGTCTTAATGCTAATCAAACCTTCATGGTAATCATCTTGGCTGCATCAGCGATAACATTATTCCTGAGACACAGAAAAAAGAAATAAGCAATTTAAATAATGAGAGCAGGAGAGATCCTGCTCTTTTTTATTTAATTTTGGGGAAATATTGGGGATTTACCAACCTTCTATGTAAGGTAGCCAGGTTTCATTACTGTTCAGGTATTTCCCAAACATGTAACGGGCGGACGCACTTGGTGTCTTTGGCACTGAGAGAAGGTGCATATTTGCTTCTTTAGCAGTTCTGCCGCCTTTCTTGATATTACATTTCGGACAGGCAGTGATCAGGTTGTTCCATGTATGTGGGCCATCTTTACTGCGGGGAACAATATGATCGATGGTCAATTCCTCTCCCCGCTGACCGCAGTATTGACAGGTATAGTGATCTCTTCTGAAAACTTCAGATTTGGTAAGTTTTACTGAAGGGCGAGGTCTTTTTATCATTCTGCCAAGTCTGATCACTGAAGGAGCAGGAAAATTCATACTTACGCTTCTAATAAATCCACGCCCATTCTCCAGCATTGTAGCTTTTTCAGTGAACATCAAGCCAACAGCTCTCTTTGTCGTACACACATTGAGAGGTTCATAATTGGCGTTGAGCACCAAAACAGGTGCAGTTAATAAGTTTTTCATCGCGTATTATCCTGAAATTTTGGGGAGATGTTCTTTTTGAGCGATGTTTTAATCAGGTTTATAAGAGATATAATAGCCTTTAATCGATTTTTTTTCAACTCAAAGGAGATGGAGGTTATCCTTGAGAAAGAATGATAAAATAATGGTATATGAAGAACAACAGCTCATATTATTATTTCTCATATAATTAATTCGTACCATGGTGAGTTTAACCCGCACCCTCACCTGGAGGGTGTTTTTATTTTAATTCTAATGGAGGTGGTACATGGATGTTGATAAGCAAGTTGCGATATTCATGCAGGGAGCAGAATACGGTGATGATGCGCTGAAAGCGGCAATGGCCAAGGATCTTCGGGAACGATTGATCGAAGCTGAAAAAGAAGGGCGTCCATTACGAATATATTGCGGCTACGACCCCACGAAAGCTGACCTTCACCTTGGACATACGGTCACGATGAGAAAACTGCGCCAATTTCAGGATTTTGGTCACGAAGTAACATTCCTGATCGGCAATTTTACATCTCTGGTTGGTGATCCTACTGATAAAGACAAATTACGCCCGATCCTGACCGCTGAGCAGATCGCAGAAAATGGCAGGACATACGCAGAACAGGCTTTCAGGGTTCTTGACAGGGAAAAAACCAAAGTTAGATACAATGCGGATTGGCTCTCAAAATTGACCTTTGAGGATTTGATCCACCTGTCATCGAACTTTACACTTCAGCAATTCATATCCCGCGATAATTTCCGAAAACGCTGGGACAATAATGACCCCGTATACCTACATGAGACATTTTATGCGATCATGCAGGGATATGACGCATATCATATGCGTGCGGATGTGCAAGTAGGGGGAACTGACCAGCTGTTTAACATTGTGACAGCTGCCAGAAAGCTAATGACATCTAAGGGTGTGAAACCAAATGTTGGGATCACAATGGGCATTTTACCTGGTACCGATGGTGAGATCAGGATGAGCAAAACTCTCGGTAACCATATACCGATCAACAGCGGGGCGAAGGACATGTTCGGAAAAGTAATGAGCATTCCAGATAAAGCTATGCCTGTCTATGCAAAGTTATGCACGCGCTGGACCCCTCAGGATGTAGAAGAATTCGAGAAGGCTGTGTTAGGCGGAACTATCCATCCCAGGGATGCAAAGATGAAGCTGGCTTTTGAGATCACGAATGCCTTTTACACTGACGAAGAAGCAGAGAATGCAAAGAAAGCCTTTGTGACGCAATTCCAAAAAGGCGCGGTCCCTGATGATATTCCTGAATACAAACTGAAGACTGGTGAGACTTTTATCGATGTGATGAAGAACAGTGGTCTGGTTGCTTCAGGTGGCGAGGCCAGAAGGTTGGTCAAGCAGAATGCTGTCAAGCTGGGTGATGAATTGATCAGCGATCCAAATCAGGAATTTCCAAAAGCTGGAATACTCAAAGTTGGCAAACGCAGATACCTGAAAGTAAAATAATTAAAAAATCCCGATGAATTTCATTGGGATTTTGTTTTATGGATTAGAAGATTTGCTAAAAATATTTCTTCACTACTAGCGATAGTTCTTCAAGTGTATCTTTTGAAACAGCACCTGGGGAGGAGATGAGGGCGTTTTGCAGTGAAGAATGATGTTCACAATGAGCTTCGTCATCAATATCAGCGATCAAATTCTTTACAGCCTGCTGAGCGATATGGACATTCTCGGTAAGCACTTTTATGACCTGTTCAACTGTGACTGGTTCTTCTGAGATATGCCAAACATCATAGTCCGAGACATGAGCCATGACTGCATAGCACATCTCTGCTTCCCTGGCGAGGTATGCTTCGGGTGAGGTTGTCATGCCAATTAGGGACATGCCCCAGCTTCTGAATGTATTCGATTCTCCTCTGGTGGAGAAACGCGGTCCCTCGATGGTGATGAACGATCCGCCGAAATGGGCTTTTGCTTTTGTTCTTTTGACTGCATTGAAGATTATCCTGGTTAGATCAGGACAGAAAGGTTCGGCAACATCCACATGAGCTACAAGGTCTTTATCGAAGAATGTTCGTTTCCGGTCTTTGGTGAAGTCAAACAATTGATCGGGTACCACAAGATCACCGGGGGCATAGTCTTCACGCAGTGAACCAACAGCGCTCACAGAAATGATATATTTAACTCCTAAACTTTTCAGCGCATAAATATTTGCACGATAATTGACCTGAGTGGGAGCGATCACATGCCCAATTCCATGCCTGGCCAGGAATGCGACCCTTTTTCCTTCCAGATCACCGATGATGATGGGTGAGCTTGGTTTTCCATAAGGAGTGTTAACCTCGTGCTCTTCGATGTTCTCGAGACTGTCCATACGATAAAGACCAGACCCGCCAATTACGCCTATACGTGGATGATGTTTCATGAGACCTCCTGAATTTTATATGCTTCCAATAATAGCATAATTTTACAACCATATTCATTCTGGGTTATTCTTATAATATACCCCTTCATATTTAATTGGTTCCTTCTTTATGATGAGGAAATTATGGATCAGGAAAGTGTAATATCAGGATATAAAGAGATAGAGGTAACCGCAGATCGGGGGCTTGAAATCTGGGCGCCAAGCCTGGAAGAACTATTTGAGAATGCCGCTGTGGGCATGCTGGAACTTGCAGGGGTACGAACAGAGAAAGATTCAGAAGTCACCCATAAGATCAAGATATCCGCGGTAGACCTTGAAACTTTACTGGTAACTTTCCTTGAGGAGGTCGCTTTTTATCTTGAAGATGAGAATACTGCTTTTACCAGATTCCAGATCTCTATTGATGGAAATGATCTGAAAGCATTGATGAGAGGGAAAAAGGTTGTTGAGATCGACTATGAGATCAAAGCAGTTACATTTAATGAAATTAAAATCAAATATGAAGAGAATATTTTTCGTGTAACGGTTGTGTTTGACATGTGAGGTGAGAATGATGATCGGTATCCAAGATTTAAATAAACTTAGTGAGTTCAAATGGGAAATCCCGCTGGGGTTTGTAAAGGGTATGAATGTTCCCGTTCACATATATGCTTCAAGAAGGATACTTGAAGCAGTTGCATATGATCGGTCATTGGAGCAGGCGTTAAATGTCACTTTCCTGCCAGGGTTGGTTGGTCAGGTAGTTGTTATGCCTGATATGCATCAGGGCTATGGGTTTCCAATTGGGGGAGTGGCTGCAACGAAATATCCAACAGGAGTGATCTCTCCAGGTGGGATTGGCTATGACATCAACTGCGGTGTGAGATTATTAGCTACAAATATTGATATGAAAGAATCGCTGCCATACTTGAAAGATCTTAGTTTTGCCCTTCAGGAAAATTGTCCCAGTGGGGTTGGTGTCAGCGGGAAGATCAGGCTCACCGAAAATGAGCTAAATTCGGTTCTGCAGGATGGTTCAAAATGGACCTTAAAGAATGGATATGCACACAAAAATGATGTGATCTGTACAGAGAATGAGGGCAGCCTGGCAGGAGTTGATCTCAGCACAGTGAGCGATAGTGCAAAGAAACGCGGCCGTCCCCAGTTGGGATCATTGGGTGCTGGTAATCATTTCATTGAAATAGATGTGGTCGAAGAGATATTTGATGAAGTTGCTGCAGAGATCATGGGATTACAAAAAGGAAAATTAGTCCTGCAGATCCACTGTGGGTCCCG
>JAUWSD010000013.1 GCA_030610225.1 Chloroflexota bacterium | reverse complement strand
ACCACGAGGTCATTTTCATCGATCTCTTTAATTTCATTAAGCAGGGGATAACCGATATTTCCTCCTACAAAACTCTTTCCCCAATTTGGAGAAAGCTTGCAGGCATGTTCTGCCATTAGTCCGACCAGTGTTGTTGTTGTTGTTTTCCCTGCTGACCCTGTAATGCCTATAACTTTTGCTTTTGCAGCTTCGATGAAAATCTGAGAGTCATTTGAAAGGGAGATACCCCTTCTGATCGCTTCCTGGATGAATGGGATCGTAAGTGGGACACCGCCGGATGGGCAGACAATGTCCGCCTTATCGAGAAGATTTGTTGGATGCTCTCCCAGGATCCATTCAATTGACAGGTCAGCCAAAGATCTGCGGACATCAGAAAGAAGCTCGCTGCTGCGTGTGTCGGTCAGTACGACCTGGGCACCTGCTTCAACCAGATAACGCGCTAAAGAAGTCCCCTGTCTTGCTGCCCCCATGATGATCACACGCTTATTCTTCCAATCCATATTAGATCACCGCTAATGCAACTCCGATAATTGCGAATAATAGGCTGATCAGCCAGAAACGCTGAACAACCTGCGTTTCGCTCCAGCCAGAAAGCTCAAAATGATAGTGGATGGGACTCATCTTGAAGACCCGTTTACCGCCAGTTGCTTTGAAATAAAGCACCTGGATGATAACGCTGAGGATTTCACTGACCGGGATAATGGCAATGATGGGGAGGATGGCCCACTGGCCTGTCATCAGTGCGACCACACCTAAAGTGGATCCCAAAGCCATCGAACCGGTATCACCCATAATTAACTGAGCAGGGTGCACGTTGTACCAGAGGAAGCCGAATAATGCTCCAACTATCGTGAAACAGAACTGAGCCAGAAATGATTGTCCCTGAACAAGTGAAATACCGCCGTATGCCGCGAAGGCTGTGGCAGAGATCAAACCTCCAAGTCCGTCCATGCCATCTGTGAAATTTACTGCATTGGCCGACCCGATTATGATGAACATTGCGATCGGAATGTAGAACCAACCAAGTCCAATCTCGAAATCTAATCCGGGGAGGAACAGGTTTGGGACATCCAGAATTACATAAAGTGCAATGGCAGTCCCACCAGTGATCAACATTTGCAGGAGGAATTTATAGCGGGATTTCATTCCCTCCCCGCCTTCTTTGTCTCTAAGTTTTGAGCGGTCATCCATAAAGCCAAGAGCAGCAAAAAAGATCATGGTAAGCAGGGGGACCAGCACCGACCTGCCGCCCAATTCCGGGTTTAGCAGGTTGACTGCATTTAATAAACCCGTGATCAGAACGATCGGCAAAATGAACATCACTCCGCCCATGGTTGGGGTTCCGAATTTCAGGTCCTTGGACTTATCGCGGAGTTCGAGACGGATATTATCGCCAACTTTTATTGCGCGTAAGAGTCGGATCAGGGGGGCACCCCAGATGACCGTCAATAGGAAACTGATGACAGCGAGAGCTAATACTGCAGAAGGTTCTCTAATCATGATACTTTCTCCAATGCAGGTACGATCCCGTCCATATTCATCCCACGTGACCCTTTTACAAGAACTGAATGGTCTTTGGTTAGGTGGTCTTTTAAGAATTCTGCGATTTTGCTAGGAGTTTCGATCCTGAATATCTTTTCAGGCGGCATTCCGTTTAATTCTGCGGTCTTTGCGATGGTCTCTGCTCTTTCGCCAAGCACGATCAATGTATCTGCGATCTCAGCTGCTTTGATACCAACTCTCTCATGCCCTTGAGTTTCATACTGCCCGAGCTCGAGCATATCACCAAGAACAGCGATCTTTTTGCCTGGAAGCTCTGAAAGTAACTCAAGAGCTGCTAAAGTTGATTGAGGTGAGGCGTTGTAAGTGTCATCGATCAGGATCGCTCCATTTTGGGCGCGAACAGCCATCAGCCTGAGTTGTGAAGTCAGGGTTTTTAACCCATAGATGATCTCTGGCCAGTCAAGGCCTTCTACAAGGCCAACAGCCGATGCTCTCAGGACTGTATGAACAGAATGTCTGCCGATCAGGGGAACTCGCAGGTGGTTTGAGTCGCCCCTGAAGTTTAATCTCAGGCGGATGCCATCGAGTCCGAGGCCGTCTATCTCGTCTGCATATAGGTCTGCTTCTTTTGATAAACCGTAGAAAAGTACATTGGCTTTGGTTTTATCTGCCATATCCCGAACTAACGGGTCATCATAATTGAGAATAGCGTAGCCATCTTCCGGTAATGCTTCGACTAATTCGGCTTTTCCCCTGGCGATAGATTCCTGTGAGCCTGCTCTTTCTGCGTGCACATGTCCAATGTTAGTGATCACACCAACCTTTGGCTGAGCAATATCACATAGGAACTTGATCTCACCTGGGACATAGAAGCCCATTTCCAATATCATTCGCTGGTGAGCCTTTGACAGTCCAAGGATGGTGAGCGGCAGGCCGATCTCATTATTTAAATTACCGAGATTTTTAAGAGTATTGTATTTTACTGAGAGGATATCTGAAATCACTTCTTTTGAGGTTGATTTACCAACACTGCCTGTTATGCCGATCGTCCTGACCTTTAATTTGTTCTGCCAGAATGCGGCGATCTTTTGTAAAGCTGCCAAACTATCCTCAACCAGCACACAAAGAGGTGGATGGAATTTGGTATCTGTTGGAATTTCTTCCTGAGAATTAATAATCGGATAACTTGTATTGATCTTTTTCTCGATCAGGGCGAGCTTAGCGCCATTCTTAAAAGACTGATCAACATAATCATGCCCATCTGCCGCTTCACCCTTTATAGCAACAAATAACCCGCCAGGCATGATCTCCTGCGAGTGTTTGGCTGCGCCAATGATGCTAAATGACTCAGCATCTTTTATATAGGTGCCAGTGAGGGCTTCCAGTATGTTGGCGAGAGAAATATTATCTTTATTCATTATTTATTCTCAGCATAGTGTTCAGGATCATAGGGCAGGTTCAACATCACAACCAACCTGCTGGCTATCTCGCTGAATGTTGGGGCAGCGGTAAGCGAACCCCAGATCGGGATCGGTTTTTCGAGCCATACATAGACCATGAACTGTGGGTCTTCAACCGGGCCCCAGCCAATGAAACTGGCATTGGTAATGTAGGTTGAATAAACTCCTGAATCCAAAGGAATTGAAGCTGTACCTGTTTTTCCAGCGATCCTGTACCCAGGAACTAAAGCATTCGATGCTTCATATTCAAGTGAATCTACTAGCATGTTAGATAGTGTCTGGGCAGTTTCTTCTGAGATAGGTTGACCAACAATATCAACCGTGCTATTCAGGATCCTGTCTTCCTGGATGATTGTCTTGACAATATGGGGAGTGATCATCTGCCCGTTATTTGCAATTGCTGTTGCCGCTTTCAGCATCTGGATCGGTGTGACAGAGATGCCCTGCCCGTATGAGTTTGTAGCGAGGTCGATGTCATACCAGGGCGGGTTAGTCGGTGTTCGTACGATACCGCTGTTCTCACCAGCCATATCGATCTGAGTGCTACGCCCGAAATGAAACGCTTTTATATAGTCGTAGAAAACATCTTCACCCATCTCTGTTGCTATCCATGCCAGACAGACATTAAGTGAATGCTGGAGACAGCCGGTCATGTCCTGGATTCCCCAGGCTTCATTATCCCAGTTATAGATCGTTCTGCCGCCGTAGAAGAATGATTCCTCTACGTCATACTCAGTTTCAGGGGTTACTGTGCCAGATTCAAGAGCGGCTGCCATTGTGAATATTTTGAAGACTGAGCCGGGCTCAAAACTGTATGAGATCGATTTGTTGAATGTGGGCGGATCTTCTGATGTAAAAGTTTCCCATATCAGATCATAGTCGTTCAAATCATAATAAGGGTATGAAGCCATAGCGAGGATATCACATGTTTGAGGATTCATAACAATGATCGTGCCTGCATCGGCGTAATATTTTTCTACAGCTTTTTCCAATTCATCCTCAACCATTGATTGGATTTCACGGTCAATTGTCAGGATCAGGTTAGTGTTTGACTGGGTCTCAGGCATTTCATCAACATAGTTGGGGTCGATAGGTATCCAGACTTTCTTTGGGATCCCAGAAAGG
This sequence comes from Chloroflexota bacterium, assembly GCA_030610225.1. Lineage (GTDB taxonomy): Bacteria > Chloroflexota > Anaerolineae > Anaerolineales > UBA11579 > JABJGH01. The sequence continues at coordinate 7,679 of JAUWSD010000013.1, read as the reverse complement.
TGATCGTCGTAATATTCTTCGATACCAAATACTGATATGTTGTGGATGTTGAATAATCCCAAGACATTTCCCGCCAGCCCGTTTTCCGGGTAGGAGCGCATCAATCTGGGTGTCAGGATCAAAGAATTTAAGCTGGGTAGATCTTTTCCGTTAAAAATATCCAGATAACGATTTTGTTTTGCCTTTATGAGCTTTAACCCAATATCTTCTGGGGCATCAAATGCGAAAACTATATATGGGTCACTAATTTGAGTCGGGTCATTGATGATCGAAAAAACATCGTCATAATCCAGTTCTATTGCGGAATTAAGGAGCAGGGCAATATCTTCAGCAACTTCTTCGCGGACATACTCGGGTATCTCGTATAAACTGACCCCAACTTCATAAACCAACTGGTTTCCAGCAAGCAGGTGGCCGTCCCGATCATATATCTGGCCGCGGGGGGAGGTGATGTAGTCAATGTATCCGCGGTATCTTTCTGTAACGCTTTCAAAAGCAGCGCTGTCAGGGTTGAGCTGTAAGCGTGCAGCCTGAGCAATTGTTGCAATTCCAACAACAGCGATCAGGAAAGCGGTAGTGTAGAATCTCCAGGTATTATCAGGTTTCTTGGTGCCACCTTTATAGCTGGGTCTTCAGGTTCCAATTGGATCAGGTCGATGACTTCACCAAACCAATCAAATATTGAGGCGACATATTCATCTGGCATGCGCTGCTGGGTAGGGGTGATCACATTAGATGCTATTAATAGATCGATCGGATCTTCGCTTGTGTATTTTTCAATGTAGATATAATTTACTACCCTGTAGTTCAATTGAACGAAGCCAAGTTCTTCAGCCCGGGTTTTCATATTGTCCACGGAAGTAAGTTCGGCCCAATCTGATTCAAGGCTCTGGATCTCGTCTTCAACTTCTCTGATCTTATACTGGGTGTTGATGATCTTACGTCCAATCGTTGAGACTTGCGAAGTAATATCGAGGTAGAGAGCAAGGATAAGGGCGAGAAGAAAGACGCCAGCCATCACAGCGCCGATGATCTGACGCTGAATTCTCCAAGGTGCTCTTTTATAAGCTTGTCTTTTCTTCTTATTTTTCATATTCTTCATTAATATTTTGCGCAAACTACATGCCAGAATCTAACTAATTTTCCTATAAATCTCTAATCAGCGCACTTTTCTACAACTCTTAGTTTTGCGCTCCTTGCACGCGGGTTTTCTTTGATATTCTTCTCTGTAGGAACGATCGGCTTTTTTGTTATTAACTTAACGATCGGTTCTCTGATAATTCTATTCATCGGATCAGCAGAATCTCTGACCGGTTTGCTGGCATCACGGAATATATTTTTCACAATCCTGTCTTCCAGTGAGTGGAAAGATATTACTGCCAGTCTTCCACCGGGTGCAAGACATTTAATTGAGGTATGCAGGATCTGTTTCACAGATTCGAGTTCATCGTTCACTGCTATGCGGAGGGCCTGGAAACTGCGGGTGGCGGGGTGGATCTTTGATTTTTGATCTCCAATAACAGATTTGATCAATTCAGCTAACTGCTTTGTGCTCGTGATCGGTCGGTTGGCGATGATCTCATCGGCGATCTTTCGTGATCTGCGTTCTTCGCCATACTGAAAAAGGATGTCTGCGATCTGCTGTTTTCCCCAATTATTTACGATCATCTCGGCTGTCAGGTCGTTTCTGGGGTCAAAGCGCATATCGAGGGGACCATCATGTGAAAAAGAAAAGCCGCGCTTAGCTGTATCAAATTGCATGGAGGAGGCTCCGAGATCGAGCGTGATCCCGTCCAGTTTTTTCCAACTCAAATATTTAAGCTGATCTTCAAGAGTTAAATATGATGCTTGTATAATATTGGCTCTCTCCCCAAAATTGTTAAGCACTTTTCTTGCGATTGCCAATGCTTGAGGGTCAACATCCAGCCCAATTAATTTCCCGTCAGGGCTGTTTGCATCAAGGATTCCCTTCGCATGCCCGCCAGCGCCAAGGGTAAGGTCTGCATAGAGGCCGCCAGCTTTGATCTGGAGAGCTTCGAGGACTTCTTGGTAGAGAACTGATATATGGGGGGAGGGATTATTCCCTGTCTTGGGAGTGACCATTATTCAAAGGTCAGATCGTAGCCTTCAAATCTTTGAGACCGCGATTCAGGATCTTTTAATTGGTCTTTATAAGGCTGCCAGGCATCCGGGGGCCAGATTTCGACTAGATTTCCCACACCAGCCAGAATGGCTTCGATCTTTAAACCGATCACCTCTCTGAGAAATTGTGGGATCAATATCCGGCCGTTATTATCAAGTTCAACAAATTCTGCGGTTGTGAACAACTGCCTCATCAGTCCTCGCCCTGTAGGAGCAGTGTAGCTGATCGCAGAAGTTTGCTTTGTCATTTTCTCAAAAGCGTCCTGGGGGAACAGCATCAGATTCTGGTCAAAGCCAACCATCAGGTAGGCACCATCCTTCAGCTCATCTCTGAACTTGGAGGGGATCGTCAGTCTTCCTTTATTATCAATTGAGTGATGATATTGTCCCAAGAACATTAGTTCTTCCTTCTTTTAATATAATTGCGGGTTGTGAAGATCACAACCCACTTTGAACCACTTTGTACCACTTGTATCCACATTTTAGCGGAAAATGAGATCAAATGCAAATGAATCGCATGAATCTAGAAAACTGGTTTCATTAATATGAAGAATCAGCCCAAGATGTGGGGGTGAATCAAAATATTGTCCCAGACAAGTTGAAAAACTCATTTTTCCGAATGTCTGAACCTATGTTAAAATCCACTCGTCTTGAAATTTAAATGTATAAGGAATCGTAGATGAAAAACTATAGAGATCTGTTTGAAGGGCTGGACATTGAAGTTCCACTGCTTGATGGAAGCAAGGCCAGATACATCAATTTTGACAATGCAGCTTCAACCCCAGCGATAAAAGCATCACAGGATGCCTTGAATGACTTTCTAAATTTCTATAGTAGTGTTCATAGAGGGACTGGATATAAAAGCCAGCTTTCCACACACGCATATGAAGAAGCCAGGGCAGTGATCTTTGATTTTGTTGGCGCAAACCCTGAAACCCATAATGTTATATTCTTAAAGAATACAACTGAAGCATTAAATAAAATGGCAAATAGATTCCCTTTTACTGATCAGCGCGATGTTGTTTTGACATCAGCTATGGAACATCATTCAAACGATCTTCCATGGCGTCGGGCAACCAAGACTGTACATATCAAATTAATGAAGGATGGCCGCCTGGACCTGGCAGACTTTGAAGAAAAGTTGGATAAATATGCGGATCGTCTCGCCCTAATTTCGATCACAGGTGGATCGAACGTAACTGGTTTTATCAATCCATATTATGACATCGCTGAACAAGCTCACGCTGTTGGTGCTCAGATATGCGTTGACTGTGCACAGCTCTCGCCGCATAGATCTATTGATATGCTGGAGTTGGACGATCCAAGACATCTGGATTATGTTTCCATCTCTGGACATAAACTTTATTCACCTTTTGGTTCTGGAGCACTTGTCGGGAGAAGAGATACTTTTGAACAGGGTGAGCCGGATATGGTCGGTGGTGGTGTGGTTGAGATCGTGACATTAGACGATGTGCAGTGGGCAGAGCCGCCGGATAAGGACGAAGCTGGCTCACCAAACCATGTTGGAGCGATTGCATTTGCTGCGTCAGTAAAGAAGCTGAAGTCTATCGGATACGATAATATAGCCGCTCACGAAGCAGAACTGACAGCACATGCAATAAGTAAATTAAAAGAGATTCCAAGTATAGTGATATATGGCGATGATGATCCTGACAATACAGCTAACCGCCTGGGCGTGATCCCATTTTCAATAGAGGGTATCAACCATTTTAAAGTTGCCGCGATCCTGGGACATGAATTTGGTATAGGTGTCAGGACCGGATGTTTCTGTGCCCATCCATTGATCCTGCATCTACTCCAGTACGGAGAAGAAAAGGCAGAGGAGCTTCGCCTGGAAATGGTGGCTGGAAATAATGGCAATAAGCCGGGATTGATCAGAATGTCTTTTGGGATCTATAACATTCTTGAAGAGGTCGACATATTCATTGACGCAATCATAAAGATCACAGCGGGTGAATATAAGGGTGAATATATTCAAGATATATCCTCTGGTGAATTCCACCCTAAAGGCTGGAAACCCGAGTTTGAGAAGTTCTTCTCAATCGAGAAATATGGATAAGAAAGTATCCTTTAATGAAAAGGTCTATGCAATTGTCAGGTTGATCCCTGAGGGGCAGGTGACCAGCTATGGGCGAATTGCCGAGATGCTGGATTCACCGCGGGGAGCCAGGCAGGTGGGATTTGCAATGAGCGCTCTTAAAGGAAAAGTAGATGACCCCAGATATGAGGACATACCCTGGCATCGTGTGATCAATAGTCAGGGCAAGATCAGCATCAAGGGTTCGGATGGGGGCAGGTTCATGCAGGCCGAGTTACTTCGTGATGAAGCTGTGATGGTTCAGAAAGTGGGGGACGATCTGAAAGTTAATATGAAAGAGTACCTCTGGGAAGGGCTGTTTCCACATGAGGTAGATCAAATCCTCAAAAACTTATAATCTATTCTGAATATTGCAGCTCTGTTTCCTTCATTTTATTGAAGGCGGCTAATGCAACTTCAATGATCTCCAGGTCTGGTTCATTTGTGGTTAATTTCTGGAGAGCCAGATTTGGGGCAATCAGAATTTTCACAATTGGAGAATCGATATATTTTGCTGTCAGTTTGATATATTCATAAGAGACGCCAGCAAGTACTGGTATCAGTAGAATTCGTGCGACTAGGCGAATCCAGATACTGTCAAACGGTCCGATCAGAGAGAAGATTATTACTGAAAGTAAAACCAATGTGAGCATGAAGGATGTTCCACAGCGTGGGTGTTCACGTGAGTGTTTTTTGATTTCTTCAGGGGTCATCTCACTGCCAGCTTCAAAGGCATTGATAGTTTTATGCTCGGCACCATGGTAGGAAAACACACGTTTGACATCTTTCATCAAACCGATTCCCCATATGTAGCCAACCAGGAGGATCAACCTGATACCACCTTCGATCAGGTTTCCCAGCCAGACATTCTCAACCCCCAGCCAGTTTTCGATGAAATGACTGACGGCTGCAGGCAGTAATATGAATAGTCCGACCGAAAATGCAAGCGAAAGTAAAAGGGTGAAGAACAGTGCGAAGCCTTCGATCTTTTCATCTTCTTCTTCACTTTGAATATTCGCTGAGATGGTGAGGGAACGCATGCCTAAACCCAGGGAATCCCATAATCCAACCAAGCCACGCAGAAATGGAATTTTTACCCAGTTTGTCTTATAGATCCCTGATAATTCTTCAGTGTGGTAGACGATCTCGCCGTCAGGGGCACGCATAGCAACGGCAGCTGATTTTTCTCCGCGCATAAGCACGCCTTCGATCAACGCCTGTCCACCGTAGTTTGGTAGTTTTTCTGTCACAAATTTCTCCGATGTTTATAAGTTAAAAATAAAATGGATCAGTGTATCAATCCCGCGGTACCATGTTTCCAGTGAGAGTTTCTCATTTGGAGAATGGATGTTATCGTCCGGAAGACCGAAGCCAGTTAGAACTGATACCACACCCAATATCCTTTCCATATCTGCTACGATCGGTATACTACCTCCGATTCTAAAGAAGTTAGGTTCCTTACCCCATACCGTTTTCATCGCCGCTGATAGAGCTAATACTTCTTTTGAATCTATGGGAGTGATCGTGGCAACTGCACCACCACCCTTATGCAATTTCCAGGTTACGCCACTGCTGACATTTTCTTCCAGATATTGATTCATGCCTGCACTGATCGTTTCAGGCTGCTGGTTTGGAACCAAGCGGCAGGTGATCTTTGCGGTTGCATGAGATGGCAGGACTGTTTTCATTCCCTCACCTGTATAACCTGAGAAGATGCCGTTGATATCAAGTGTGGGGCGTGCAGTGGCTCTTTCAACTGCTGGATAATCTTTTTCGCCGCCAACGATCTCAGGTGCTCCTGAGTTCATCTTGAAATACTCATCCCCCATTGGGAGTTTTGCCATTTCTTCGCGTTCTTCGGTGGTGAGCTCTTGAACCTGATCATAGAAACCGGGGATAGTAATGCGCCCATTCTCATCGTGCATGCCTGCAACTAATCTGGCTAACTCATTTGCCGGGTTGAGAATTGCACCGCCAAAGACACCTGAGTGCAAATCTGCTGCAGGGCCTTTGAGCTCGATCTCAAAGCCAACGATACCGCGCAATGCGTAAGGTATAGCGGGTATTTCTTCACCCAAGATTCCACCATCCGGGTTGAGGACAAAATCGCAGGCATATAATTCTTTGTTTTTTTCAATGAAATTTGGTAAATTTGCTGATCCGATCTCTTCTTCACCCTCGATCATCCATTTGATGTTCAGGGGCAGTTCGCCAGCAAATAGGACCGACTCGACTGCGCCCATACTGGCAATGATCTGGCCTTTCATATCAGAAGAGCCGCGCCCATAAAGTTTGTTATCTCTGATCTCTGGCTCGAATGGGCCTGATTCCCACAGCTCAAGTGGATCAGGGGGTTGGACGTCATAATGACCATAGATGACGACAGTTGGTTTGTCTTCGCCAGCGTGCAGATGGTCTGCATAGACGAGAGGATGACCGCCGGTTTCATGGATCTGGATGTTTTCCATCCCGATCTCTTGCAATCTTTCAATGGTCCATTCTGCAGCCGCTCGCATATCATCTTTGTGTGCTGAATCTGCTGAAACCGTTGGGAACTTTATGTAATCAAATAGCTTATCTAGAAATTTCTGTCTGTTCTGATGAGAAAACTCTATTGCCTTACTTCTTTGATCAGTCATCATTCTGTCCTTGATTTAAAATTTTTCTAATAGTATCACTTATTGCAGTCAATGAGACATCGAAGCGGTAAACAGTTCCGCTGTGCCTGCCTTCAAATTCTTCATATTGATATGGGATTCCTAAAGCATCCAGCCTTTCAGCATATATGCGGCACCCATAGAGTAAATTATATTCATCGTGAAGACCACAGTCCATGTAAAGCAGGTTCAGGGATTGGAGAGCTTCTATATGATTGTAGAGATCGTAAACAGGGTCAAATGAAAGCCATTGAGTCCAGATATCCTGATGAAGTTCGCCGGTGTATGGGTTGAAGGGCAGGTCGAAACCAAAGGGTGAATCGGGGTTTGGGGAATAGGTGGCTGCCATTGCAGCGATCATCAAGACATAGAAAGATCCACCCTGGCGGATCGCCTTTTTTGGATCATCTAGTAATTCCAGCAATCCATCTTCGCCGATCTTATTGAAGGCATTCAGGAATTTGGGTATATCTGGTTTGTAACTTAGCTCAAAATATTTATCACCGGCGTGGTCTGCGATCATGCCAAAGATTTCCGGGTGATACATACCAAAGCGCTGTGCTCCGAAACCACCGGATGAATGGCCTGCGATTGCCCTGAAATTGCGGTCAGCTTTTGTGCTGAATTGGGAATCAATGAAATCAACCATCTCCAGAATATAGTCTTCATAGTTACCCTGTCCAATTGTATTAAGGTATTGAGCTCCGCCAAATTTGGTAAGGCAGTCGGGCATTACAACGATCATTGGAAACAAATCCTCTTCAAGGATCAGGCGGTCCATT
>JAUWSD010000202.1 GCA_030610225.1 Chloroflexota bacterium | reverse complement strand
TATCCTCTCCACACTCGATCAATACTTGGTTTTCACTGTTGCGGACACTTAACTGCCAGATGTCACTCCCCCCTTCTGAATTCAGAAGACTGTAATAGATCAGGTCTGTATCTACCCCAACATCAAAATCCAAGACACCTTCACTGCCTGTCAGCTGCTGGGGTTCTTCACTGCCTGGCTTGAGCATGAACAAACTGGCTTCCATATCTGATGGCCAGAGATATGCCAAATGGATATCCCAGATCTGAAAGGACCAGTAAGCGTCTTCAGTTAGCTCAATGTTCAGGTTGGTGGTGGCTCCTGCAGCCAAGTTAAAGACGACTGTTTCCCCAGCTGGCCAGTCATTCTCTGGAGTAAACCTGATGGTTTTTCCTTCAAATGAAAATTTACCCTCTATGCGCGGAGCAAAGGTGATCCGTTCAATCACAGAATCCCAATCCATTTCATTTGAGAAATGGATTTCAACAGCTGTGCCCGGAGAAAGATGATTTGCTCCATCTTCTGGGAATACCGTAACAATCTCTGGTTCAGCGACTTTTGGAATAATGATCAACGAAATAATTACAACCCCGATCAAAACCCCTAAGCCGATCAAAAGATTACGCGTTTTCATAAGCCCATTATAAGATAAAAACAAAATTGAAGATTGCTCCTCTTTTATATCTGATTTGACTCAAAATGGTAAAATCAGCAGTATGGAAAATAACATAATTGATAATCTGGAAATCTCTGAAGAACAAATTTCAATGACTCCCTGGAAATTTGTCCTCTCATGGGTATTTGCTGCTTTAGTCAGCACAGCGATCACATATATGGTTGAGTCATATTTTGGACTAAATCAATACCTTTTAATAGTCATAAGGTCTGCAGCGATCGCCCTGACCCAGGCACTTGTTCTACGAATTTATTTCAAAAACGTAATATTTTGGGTTCTGTTAACCTTTTTAGCATATTTGGCAATGGGTTTAATCATATTCCTATTACGATCTGAATTGACTTCATTGTATACAAGTTTGTCCAAAACAGGCACTTACATTTTCCTTTTTGGTTTTGATATGCTCGTTCAAGCCATAATTGCTTCTGTGCAGTATCTATCACTGAAGAAAGAAGTAGCTTTTGCCTCCCGGTGGATCGTGATCTCAGTATTCTCTGTCTTTTTGGGGCTTATGGCACAGACCCTGGTTGTCAATCTGATTGTCACCTTTGGATCTCCAGCAACTTTCGGAAGCTATCTCAGGTTAATTAATATATCAATTAATAGTTTAGTGAGTTATCTGATCTCAGGTATCGGGATGGTATATTTGCTTGAGAACAAGATCTTTTCAGATGAAATGCTGGTCGAGGAATTGGAGAATTAATGAAAAATATCGCGATCATCGGAGCAGGTTTTGGCGGCATGGCAGCGGCATATGATCTAGTCAATGCCGGAAATAAGGTAACGGTTTATGAATCTTCAGATCAGGTCGGCGGCTTAGCCTCAGGCATCAAGGAAGATCACTGGGACTGGTCGGTTGAGAAGTTCTACCACCACTGGTTCGCCAGCGACGAATATATGCTGGGGCTGATAGAGGAATTGGGACTCAGCGATAAGGTGTTGTTCCCGCGCCCATATACAGTCCTGCTGTATAAAGATAAATGGTATCCCTTCGATTCGATCATGCAGGCGCTCCTCTTCCCCGGGCTTGGATGGGGTATCAACAAGATCCGCTTTGGCCTGGTTGGGGTATATCTGCGGCTGACCAAAAACTGGCGCGAGCTGGAGAAATACACGGTCGATGAGTGGATGCGCAAATATGCCGGCGCCAAAGTCTATGAGCTGATGTGGGAACCGATGCTGATCGGCAAATTTGGCGAGAAATATGCCAAACAGGTCAATATGGCCTGGTTCTGGGCCCGAATCCACGCACGTACAACAAAGCTGGGTACCTATCAGGGCGGATTCCAGGCTTTTTCAGATGACTTTGCCCAGATCCTGACCGCGAAAAATGTTGAGATCAAGCTCAATACGGCTGTGAATTCTATAAAACATAAAAATGGGACTATTAAGGTGGCCACTGACACCGGCTCCCAGCAATATGATCAGGTTCTGGTGACCAGCTCACCTGCGATACTCTCACAACTAGCACCGGAACTGCCAAAAGAATATGTCGGGCAGCTTCTTGAGCTGAAGAGTATGGGCGCTGCTGTGATGATCTTCTCGCTAAAAGAACAGCTCTCCAAAGAAGGCTATTACTGGTACAACATCCCCAAGAGCTCTGGCTACCCCTTCCTCGCGATGGTCGAACACACAAATTATGTCTCCGAGGAACATTTCGGCGGTGATCATATCCTCTACTGCGGTGATTACCGCGAACAGGATCATGAATATTTCTCTATGTCCGAAAAAGAGATCGAAGAGCTGTTTATAGCTGGCATCAAGAAGATCAACCCCGGGTTTGATGAGAACTGGATCAAGAGATCATGGCTTTTCCGCTCAAAATATGCCCAGCCAGTCCCACTCCTCGATCATTCGCAGAACATTCCTGAGATCAAAACCCCAATGAACGGACTGTACTTTGCCAGTATGAGCCAGGTCTATCCCTGGGACCGCGGCACGAACTTCGC
>JAUWSD010000121.1 GCA_030610225.1 Chloroflexota bacterium | reverse complement strand
TGTTCAAACTTTGCATACAATCATGACACCCAAAAATATATGGAGAAATTCCAAACCATTACTACATGGACATCAATACGCAAGAAGCTGGCAAAGATAATATTGTTAGCTCAATATTCTAAATATAACAACCAGTTAAAAAGATTATTCAGGAAAAAAGAAAAGACACCTGCATAGAAATAAAAAAAAACTGCATTTGAAATTCAAATGCAGTTTTTAGTTTGCGGGAATGGTGGCAGGGGGGAAATGAGATTGCTTCGTCGCTGCTCTCCTCGCAATGACTCTCCCTGCATAGTCATTGCGAGCGTCAGCGAAGCAATCTGTTTTTGTGGATGCAGTCTTTTATATTAGAATTTTAGCGCATCCCAGCCAGCATATCGGGCTTTCTTTCCCAATTGCTCTTCGATCCGCAGAAGCTGATTGTATTTAGCCACCCTGTCAGACCTTGCCGGTGCACCAGTTTTGATCTGCCCCATATTCAGTGCTACAACCAGATCTGCAATTGTATTATCCTCAGTTTCACCTGAGCGGTGTGAAGCGATCGCCGTCCATCCATTATCAAAACACAGGTTGACTGCTACAATCGTCTCAGTTAAAGATCCGATCTGGTTCACTTTGGTCAAAAGTGAATTGCAGGCATTAACTTCAACCGCTTTCCGAACTCTTTCCGGATTTGTGACCAGAAGATCGTCACCAACGATTTGAAGTCTATCTCCAGCCTCCTTGGTGAATAATTTCCAGCCGTCCCAGTCATCTTCAGCTAATCCATCTTCAATAGATACGATCGGGTATTTATCGATCCAATCGATCCAGAATTGAACCATCTCTTCACTATTGAGCTTTTTGCCCTCTGTGCGCAAGTTATACAGATTGGTATCCTTCTCATAGAATTCTGACGCAGCCGGATCAAGAGCCAAACTAACTTGCTCGCCCGGTTTATATCCAGCTTTTTCGATTGCCTCAAGGATCAGTTCCACTGCTTCGACATTGGCTTTCAATGCCGGTGCAAATCCACCTTCATCACCAACCAGTGTTGTGTATCCTTTACTTTTCAAGACTGATTTCAAACTGTGATAGATCTCCACTCCCCAGCGAAGACCTTCCGAGTATGAACTAGCCCCAAAAGGCATGACCATAAATTCCTGTGCATCCGTTGACTGCCATCCAGTATGCGCCCCACCATTCAAAATATTCATCATCGGCACAGGCAGCAAATTAGCATCTTCCCCACCGATATGCTCATACAGGGGAATACCAAAAGAATTCGCGGCCGCTTTGGATGCTGCAAGACTGGTCCCCAGGATCGCATTTGCACCTAATACGCTTTTGTTGGGTGTCCCATCCAGGTCCAGCATCAATTCATCAATTGTTTCCTGGTCACTGGCATCCTTGCCTGCAAGCAGTTCAGCAATTGGTCCATTTACGTTTTTTACAGCATTCAGGACTGATTTGCCCATGTAGAATGATTTGTTTCCATCCCGCATTTCAAGGGCTTCGTGGATGCCTGTAGATGCACCAGAAGGAACGATCGCCCTGCCAAGACTTCCATCTTCCAGGATCACATCAACTTCAACTGTCGGGTTTCCCCGTGAATCCAGCAATTGTCTTCCGATTACTTTCTTAATACTTATACTCATAATTTCCTCTCTTACTCTTTTTCTCCATTATAAGGTATCCCGGCTTTTTTGCTAGCTTCGGTAATGAATCGCACAAATAATGGGTGTGGTCTGGTTGGTCGCGACAGGAATTCCGGGTGGAACTGAGTTCCGAGCATGAACGGATGTCCAACTATCTCAGCTATTTCAACCAGACTCCCGTCTGGAGATAAGCCAGAGAATCTCATTCCAGCTTTCTCGAATATTTCCCGATATGTATTATTGAATTCATATCGATGTCTATGACGCTCCTCAACAAAATCCTTATCATAGGACTGCTCAGCAATGGTGCCTTTTGACAAATTGCAGGGATATAAACCAAGCCGCATCGTAGCGCCCTTATCAGTTAAATGTTTCTGGTCAGGCATTAAGTCAATTACAGGATATTCTGTGTCCTGGTCAAATTCTGTTGAATTTGCATCCTTATAATTCAGAACATTCCTGCCAAATTCAGCGACCATGAGCTGCATACCGAGACAAAGCCCAAGGTATGGGATATCGTTCTCACGGCAGTATTTTGCAGCATAGATCTTGCCCTCGATCCCCCTCTCTCCAAACCCTCCTGGGATCACAACTGCATCAGAACTTCGCAGTTCTTTATATGCCTTGCTGTTCTCATCTTCTTTCTCAAGGTCACCGGAATGGATCCAGACGATCTCAACATCTACCAGGAGCTTCAATCCTGCATGGGTTAGGGCTTCTTTCACACTGATATAAGCATCCCGAAGTTCAACATATTTCCCAACAAGAGCGACCTTGATACCCGGTTTTTTCTTCTTGGTTTTCTCCACGATCAGTTCCCATGCCGACAGGTCTGGTTTCTGGCGTGCCTCTATATTAAATAGATCCAGGACATAATCAGGCATGCCCGATCTCTCTACCAGCAAAGGGATCTCATACATTATCTTTGAGGTGACCATCGGGACTACTGCATTCTTCTCGACATCACAGAACAAAGATATCTTTTCAATGATCTCTTCATTAACTTCGTAGTCTGAACGGGTGACGATGATCTGGGGGTGAATACCGATCGATCGCAGCTCTCTGGCAGAGTGCTGGGTCGGCTTGGTTTTCAATTCGCTCGTTGCTCCGATATACGGCAGCCAGGTTACGTGAATATAGACAGAGTTATCAGAACCAATGTCCTTGCGCATTTGACGCAGAACCTCAAGGAACGGCAGTCCCTCAATGTCACCAACAGTTCCTCCAACCTCAACTATCAATATATCGGCATCAGTCTCCTCAGCAGCCAGGTGGATACGCTTCTTAATCTCATTCGTGATGTGGGGGATCACCTGGATAGTTCCTCCCAGATAATCTCCACGCCTTTCCTTCGCGATCACTTCTGCGTAAATATTCCCTGTGGTGATATTACAGAGTTTATTTAGACTTTCATCTACAAAGCGCTCATAATGTCCAAGATCGAGATCAGTCTCGGAGCCATCATCCAGCACAAAGACTTCTCCGTGTTGATATGGGCTCATGGTACCTGGGTCGACATTGATGTAGGGGTCAAGTTTTTGAATAATGACCTTGAAACCGCGTTCTTTAAGCAGGTAACCTAAAGCTGCCGCGGTAATACCTTTTCCTACCGAGCTAACAACACCACCTGTAATGAAGATGAATTTTGTCTCCATAATTTCTCTCTTCCCTTATAAATCCTTAAATATAAAGGGAGGGGCTTTTATTCAGCCCCTCCCATTGCTTATTCTTCTGAGTTTTGAAACTTTTCTTTTCATTCTATTATTCTCAATAGATCCTTTGCCGCTCTCCTCAATTCGAGAAATATCATCCCGAGTTTGCCTTCCTCTTGTACCAGCGCTGCAAGGACTGCATTGTCTCCTACCGATGTCAGTAACACATATCCCATGTTCCCCTTGATGTATACCTCATTCAAATCACCCCTTCCCAATTCAAGAGAGATCCTTTCGCCAAGGCTCAACATTGCTGCTGCCATCGCCGCGACCCTGTCTTCTTCCAGTTCCTCTGGCATGGCTGAGGCTATCGTCAATCCATCAGACGAGATCAGAGACACTGCAATAATATCAGGGGCCGAAAATTTCATTCCTCTTAGCCTCTTCATAAGTTGTAGGGGTTTTGATTCTGTCACATTTGCTCCCTGAATTTGCTGTTAGAACATGACTAAACCAGTTTACCACATATGTTAATCAGCGTCCAAACATCCCATTACAAAACAATGCCAGCCGATCTTCTCCTGAGTTGACCCAGTAAAATCTTCATGTTAAACTGACTTGATACCATGCGCAGATATTCCGTTTGGTTTACTTCTTTCTATTTAATAACAACGATGTTCCTTTTGAGTTTCTCTCAATCTGAAGCTGAAGATGTATATATCTCGTCACCTATCCCCGAGCAGGTTGTTCAGGGATTAGTCGAGATAACAGGAAGCGCTGCTCCTAAGGGGTTTGAGGAATATTCCCTCAGTTTTCAACTGCAGGATTCCCCCCTGGAAACCCGCTTCGAAATAGAAAGCAGCAGCAAAAAAGTTGAATCAGGGAAACTGGGAGATTGGGAAACAAGCAAATTAACTGATGATACCTACGTGCTTGAATTACGGGTTACCCTTTTGAACGGAGATCAATTAGTGCACGTAGTAGAAGGTATCCAGGTCAGGAATTACTCACCTATCGAGACCAGCACACCTGAAGCTGAGATCGATCCCACAGATCAGGAGCCAGTTCCAACTGATGAGGATTCCGGGAAAACAGTGATCACTCCCAACATTTCATCACCGTCTGAACTTGCCCCCAACCCAGCTGAGATCAACATCAAGGATATCCAAGGCTCAGTTATCCGCGGCGTGGTCCTCGGCGCAGCAGTGATAGTGATCCTGGCTTTATATAGATCACTCAAGAATAGAGATTAATTATGAAAAATTTATTTTTAAAGTTTATGAAGGCAGATCAGGAAGAATCTGAGAACAATTATTTAATTGTTGGCCTTGGCAATCCCGGTGATGATTACCAGGAAACCAGGCACAATATCGGTTTCATGGTGATCGACAATCT
>JAUWSD010000042.1 GCA_030610225.1 Chloroflexota bacterium | reverse complement strand
TTTTCCATAGCAGCGCCTCCATATATATTCAGAATATATAAAACAAGTCTATATAATCAAACTTAACCCTGAATAATATATTTAGACACGCGCTTTCAATTCTGGAATTGACGATGGATATAATTTTATTTTATCTGAACTTATGATTCTTTCTGAGGAATATAATCTCCTTCGATCCATTCCTCACCCTTTGCCCCTACTTCCTTCTTCCATACCGGTACGATCTGTTTCAAGCGGTCGATCCCATATTTTGCTGCCTCGAAAATGCCCGAATTTCGATGACTTGAATTACAAACTACAACAACTGATATTTCTTCTGGATATTGTTTTCCAACTCTTTGCACAATTGACACTTTTTCAACCAGCGGCCATTTTTCAACAATTTCATCCCCTATGCAGCTCATCTTCTGCTCTGCCATATCAGTATATGCTTCATACTGCAGATATTCTGTTTCCCTATTCTCCTCACCTGTTGTGATTCCTCGCACAGTACCAACAAATACGCTGGTCGCTCCAATTTCAGGGTTACCCATCTCAGAGATTATTTCATCAATGCTTATTTGCTTCTCAGTGATTCGAAAAAAAAAGGACTTCCCGCTGCCCCCGCTTACAGGTGGGAAAAAGGCTACTTCTGCACCATCCGGTATCACGTCATCGTCAAATGCAAAATCCTTATTGATCGCAACAAGGATGAAATCCAGGTGGTCTCCCAAAGCTGGATACTTCTCTGATACAAGTTCTTTTATTCTGGAGACTGTACAATCATCAGGAATTTGGAAGGATATCTCCCTTTCCCCCACTCTATCTCTGAATGTAGAGAAGAAAAGAATTTTTACTTCATTCATTTACAAAATCTCCGCTCTTTCCACCTCTTTTTTCAACAAGATGGATATTTTGGATCGTCATGGTTTTTTCCATTGCTTTAGCCATATCATAAATTGTCAATGCTGAGATCGACACAGCAGTCAATGCTTCCATCTCAACACCTGTTTTTCCATTAGTCTTTACCGAGGCAGTAATTCTTACACCTGGCAGTTCCTCGTCAAAATTAAATTCAACCGAAATATAATTTAAAGCAAGCGGATGACAAAGCGGGATCATCTCTGATGTTTTCTTTGCAGCAGAAATACCGGCAACTTTGGCAACTGTCAGCACATCCCCTTTTTTGATCTTGTCATCGCGGATCATTTGCAGAGTCTCAGGTTTCATCACGATCTCACCAACTGCAACAGCGATCCTTTCAGTCTGCTGCTTGCCCCCAACATCAACCATCTGGGCATCACCCTGCTCATTCACATGTGATAATTTCTTCTCATCCATAATTGAATTATAGCATTTGAGACTTGTGCTTGGTAGCTGGTATAATTATTGATTGTGAAAGAAGATAAATGGAATTCAGGACTGGCTCATACCAGAAATAAAACATTTGGGAAAATATCCAACTTTTTTGGATTCACTCAGATAACAGATCAGACCTGGGATGAACTTGAAGCATTGATGATCCAAGCTGATATGGGTGTTAACCTGGCTGTCAGCATAGTCGAGAAATTAAAAGAACAGGCCAAAACAGAAGGACTGACTAAGGTACAGGAACTCAAAGATTATATGCACCAGGATTTGCGGGACTTGTTGATCGAACCCCCTAAACTGAAATTCGACCCTGATGGACCCACCGTTATTCTGATGGTAGGTGTAAATGGTTCCGGTAAAACAACCTCAGCTGCCAAGCTGGCAAAGAAATTCCAGAAGCTGAATAAAAAAGTGGTCATGGCAGCCGCAGATACTTTCAGGGCAGCCGCTGTTGAGCAGCTCCAAAGTTGGGGAGAGAAACTTGATATCAGGGTCATCACAGGGCAACCAGAAGCAGACCCCGGATCAGTTGTTTATGATGCGGTTGCTTCAGCTGTGGCAAGAGATGAGGATGTCCTGCTTGTTGACACTGCTGGCAGGCTCCACACTCGCTTCAATCTGATGGAGGAGCTTAAGAAGGTTTACCGCGTAGCCGGAAAACCACTTGAAGGTGCTCCCCACCATGTCTGGCTTGTGATCGACTCAACTACAGGGCAGAATGCCATGCAGCAGGCCATTGCATTCAAGGAAGCTGTTCAAGTTACGGGTATTATCCTCGCAAAACTCGACTCATCTGCCAGCGGAGGAATGGCCTTCGCCATCCAGCAGGAACTCGGGCTCCCGATCTTTTTTGCAGGTCTTGGAGAAGGTGAGGATGACCTGGTTGAATTCGACCCCGATAAATTCATCTCCGGGATTCTCAGCGAGCAGTTCAACTAAACGATTACAATTAACAAGAGTGATGAAATGCAGGAATTAGTAAATAGAATTCAATTATGTGAAGACAAAATCCAAGCTCTACTGGAGCGTCTTTGACCTGCCAGAACAGGAAATAAATCTAGCTAAACTTGAAAAGCAGGCTGAATCCCCAGACCTCTGGAATGACCCCAAATCAGCACAAAAACTAATGAAAAATATATCTGATCTGCGCTCAGAGATCGCAGGCTGGAAAAAACTCGAATCCCGCGTAAAAGACACTCTCGAATTAACAGAACTGAAAGATGAAAGCATGGAAGCTGATCTTGAACAGGAGATCAAAGAGATAGAAATTCTCGTTTCCCAAAAAGAGCTTACCACCCTGCTATCCGGTAAATATGACCGCGGGAATGCACTCCTGACTATCAATGCCGGTGCAGGCGGAACAGATTCACAGGACTGGACAGCGATGCTGCAGCGTATGTATCTTCGCTGGGCAGAGAAGCACAATTACTCTGTTCAGATAATGGATATCAACGAAGGAGATGAAGCAGGCGTAAAAAGCGTGACGATCTCCATAGATGGGCTATATGCTTACGGGTATCTTCATGCCGAGAAAGGCGTTCACCGCCTTGTGAGATTATCTCCCTTCGACTCCAATAACCGTCGCCACACATCCTTCTCGCAGGTAGAAGTCCTTCCCCAGGTTGAGGCTGATTCAGATATTGAGGTTAGCGAAAAAGAACTGAAGATCGAGACCTTTAGGGCTGGTGGAGCTGGCGGGCAGAACGTTCAGAAGAACGACACAGCAGTGCGTATCACCCACATCCCATCTGGAATTGTTGCTTCATGCCAAAATGAACGCTCCCAAACCCAAAACAAGGATAATGCGCTTAAAGTTATCAAAGCCCGTCTATTGGAGATCAAACTAAAAGAAGAAATGGAAGAGCTGGCAAAACTGCGCGGTGAATATCAAAAAGCTGAATGGGGCAGCCAGATCAGGTCCTATGTCCTGCATCCCTATCAGATGGTCAAAGATCACCGGACAAATTTTGAGGTCGGTAATGCAAATTCAGTATTGGACGGGGATCTTGATGGGTTTATTGAAGCGTATTTACGCTCAAATATCAGATTTCATGTCTAATCTTTGCTTGACAATTATTTAACAAACCTATATAATTTCATCCGCCTACCTTTTAGGTGGGTGTTTCTATGTATAAGAAAAGTTAGGAGTTTTAGAATGACACCATTACCAAAGAGAAAAATATCAAAGGGACGCCGTGACCGCCGCAGAGCACATGATGCTCTCACACCCCGCAAATACGTTCAGTGCTCAAACTGCAACGAAATGCGATTACCGCACCACGCATGTCCACACTGCGGCCACTACAAAGGCCGTGAAGTGATCGACGTAAATCGAGACTAATCCAACGGGCCGTAACCATATCGGCCCGTTGTGTGTTTAAGGGGAATATGAAAATAAATAATTCACAAACCGCATTTGTGTTCCCTGGGCAGGGCTCCCAAAAAGTGGGGATGGGAAAAACACTCTCAGAAAAATATTCGATTGCCAAAGAGACTTATCTGCAAGCTGATGAAATTCTTGGTTATTCTCTCAGCGATATCTCATGGAATGACCCTGATGGCAAACTAAACGACACATACTACACCCAGCCTGCCTTATTCGTTCACTCACTGGCTGTCATGCGTGTTCTTCAGCAGGAATTCACTGATCTATCACCTGAATATGCTGCCGGTCATTCTCTTGGCCAGCTCAGCGCGCTTACAGCTTTCAATGTTTTCAGCTTCGAAGATGGCCTGAAGCTGGTACAGCGTCGTGGGGAACTGATGAAAGAAGCCGGGATAAAATCTCCTGGGGGCATGGCTGCCATCCTGGGATTGAGTGTTGAAGAAGTCGAGACCCTCTGCAAAGAAACCAGCAGCTATGTTGAGTTAGCAAATGACAATTGCCCTGGGCAAGTTGTTGTATCTGGAACAAATGCCGGAATCGAAGAAATAGTTGAGAGTGCTAAGAACCAGGGTGCTAAAAGAGCAATGAAATTAGCAGTCAGCATCGCAGCGCATTCAAAATTAATGGAAGATGCCCAAACAGAATTCTCCAAAGTAGTAGCTGCTTCTCCTATGTCTGCTCCTAAAATTCCGGTCATCGGAAATGTCACAGCAAAACCACTTTCTTCTATGGAAGATATTAAAAATGAGCTTAGGGATCAACTGACATCCCGTGTCAGGTGGACTGAAACGATCTCATATCTGAGTTCAAACCAGATAGAAACATATTTTGAGATCGGCACAGGGAAAGTTCTCAGCGGACTTCAAAAGAGAATTGACAGGGAAGCACGAACATATCCAGTCGGCAATCCAGAAGACCTGGATGTTCTTAGCTCAAGTAATTAAATTCCCAAACTACCATATGATTTTTTCATTGGTATAATTCCCAGAGGAGCAACAATGACCTTATCACTAGAAAACAGGATAGCTGTAGTTACTGGTGCATCCCGCGGTATCGGTAAAGCGATCGCGCTGGAACTGGCAAACAGAGGTGCCAGTGTTATAGTTAACTATGTGTATTCGTCAGATGCTGCAGAAGCAGTCGTTTCAAAGATTAAGTCAAATGGCGGCTCAGCACTTGCTGTCCAGGCAGATGTATCGATCTATGACCAGGCAGTAAATCTGATCAAAACAGCCGTGGATGAATTTGGCAAGATCGATATTCTGATTAACAATGCCGGTATCACCAGAGACAACCTGATCATGTTAATGTCTGAGAAGGATTATGATGATGTCTTCGCGATCAACATGAAAGGCACATTCAATTGCTCTAAAGCCGCTGTCAGGTCAATGATGAGAAAGAGATACGGAAGAATAATCAATATCAGCTCTGTATCAGGTCAGATCGGTAACGCGGGACAGACCAACTACTCAGCATCCAAAGCAGCCCAGATTGGCTTCACAAAAGCACTGGCTCGAGAAGTGGCTGGCAGAAATATCACTGTAAATGCAGTTGCTGCAGGATATGTTGAAACAGATATTTGGGAAGGAGTTCCGGATAGCGCTCGTGAATACCTTGAAAGTATAATTCCATTAGGAAGGAAAGGTGTTCCTGAAGATATCGCATATGCGGTTGCCTTCCTAATATCAGATGAAGCAGAATATATCACCGGTCAGACATTAGCAGTTGACGGTGGAATGGCTATGGCATAGCTGGAGGAATAATGGCAGAAGAAAAAAGATCACAAGGTATGACAACGGTTGCACCAGATGTTATATTGAGCATTGCTCGATTGACAACTCTAGGTATCGAAGGCGTCAGCCACATGTGCACCACTTCAAGTGTGACCAACTTATTTCAAAAAGGAAATAAAAGCAGCGGAGTTCGTGTCCTGATCGAAGACCAAGTTGTATTCATCGATTTGCACGTAGTCCTAGAAAACGATGTCAATGTCCGCCACGTAAGCAGGAAGATACAGGATGATGTCGCCAGAGCGGTAAAAGAAATGGTAGGCTTGGATGTGGGAGAAATTAAGATCCATATCGAAGATATTAACTACCAGACAGAAGAATAAATGAAATCACGGACAAAAGCACGAGGTCTAGCTATGCAGGCCTTATATGAACTGGATATGACCAATCACAAAGTTGGCGATGTGATCAGTACATCTCTTTCAACATCCAATTTAAGCGAAGAGTTGAAAGATTTTTCTCAAAGGATCGTATCAGAGATCTATCCAATTCGTGATACGCTGGATGAGATCATTGAGGAACATGCTCCAGAATGGCCTGTTGACCAAATTTCTTCGATTGACAAGAACCTCATCCGCATAGCTTTATGGGAATTTGCTATTTTTTGTGAAACACCATTAAAAGTCGCGATCAATGAATCTATCGAGCTTGCCAAAGAATATGGCTCAGATAGCTCCCCCAGATTCATCAACGGAGTGCTCGGAAGCCTGGCTAGCAAGGAAAATGAAATCAAGACTACTATCAATATGAGAATCAGCCCCATTTAACAATTTGAGGTTTGACTCTGACAGTATTATGAGTATGCTATAATTTGAATATTATGGATAACCCATCACAATTAGATCGATCATCAGAAAAACAACAGAAAAAAATAATATTTGGACTTGTTTTTCTTGTTCTGATCCTGATCGCAGGTCTTATTTTCTCAATTTGGTACCTCCTGCAGGACGGACCTAGAACAGAATTGATCAAGAATATTATGATAATAATATTAGGCGCAGAATTACTCCTTATCGGGGTATCATCTGTGGTACTGATAATCCAGATCTCAAAATTGGCAAACTTGCTGAAGAATGAGATCAAACCTGTGCTTGATGCTGCAAATGAAACCATGAATACAGTCCGTGGTACAGCAGCTTTCATGAGCGATCAGGTTGTTGAGCCTGTTATCAAAATGAACAGTTATGGTGCAGGAATCAAAAGAATATTAAGAATTTTTACTAAAGATTAGCAGTATTCAAGGAGCATATTATGTCTGAAAGAGATAGTGGATTTGGAAGCTTTTTAGCAGGATTTGTATTTGGTGGGCTTGTTGGTGCAGTAGTAGCCTTATTAATGGCTCCTCAATCTGGTGAAGAAACCAGAGCACAGATCAAGGATAAGAGTATTGAGATTAAAGATAAAACAGTAACCTCACTTGAAGATGCAACTACAGTAGTAAAAGAAAAAGCCGCTGAATATTCACAGGTTGCTAAAGATAAGTCACAGGAATTGAAGCAAAAAGGTCAGGTAATTCTGGAAGAACAGAAAACCAAGATAACTGATGCGCTTGAGCCTAAGAAAGCAGCAACCAAAAAGAAATCCGCACCTAAGACTGAGAAAAAATCAAAAAGCACAAAGTCTGAGTAGATTTTTTGATCAATCGAATATAAAAATAGACTGCATATCAATCTGCAGTCTATTTATTTAATAATCCCGGTATTTGAGGAATTAAATCCCCCGCCATTACACCTGCTGGGCTACCAGCCTTCTTTGCTGCATTAATCCCAGCTTGCGCATGTATCCCCACTCCAAGATAAGCAGCCTCGAATGGCTTCATCCCCTGTGCCGCAAAACCGGCGATCAAGCCAGCAAGCACATCACCTGTCCCAGCGGTTGCCAATGCTGATGATGCAAATGGCATTATCATAGTTTCACTTGAAGGTGAAGCAACCACTGTTAATGCTCCTTTTAAAACTACAACATTTCCCCATTGTTTTGCGAATTTTTCAGCGATCTCCACTCTGTTTGCCTGAATTTCATCAATTGACAATCCAGTCAGCTCAGACATCTCTCCCGGATGAGGTGTTAATACGGAGTTTTTACGAAGTAATTTATGCCAATCTTTGATCCTGCACAACAATCTCAAGCCATCTGCATCCACTATCATTGGAATTGAATCAATAGCCGAAATGATGTTCTTAACGAATTCTCCACTGCTCCCCGAGGTGCCAAAGCCAGGCCCGATCAATATCGCTGACGATCTACCTAATTGCTTCAGCAGCAGATCTGCGCCCTTCTCTGAGATTGATCCTTCTTCTTCCGGTAAAGGTATCCATGTAGCTTCCGGAAATTCTTTTGCCAGGATCGGGTAAATTGATTCCGGGACCGCAAGAGTAACCATCCCAACTCCGCTTCGATAGGCAGCATTTCCAGCCAGCCAGGCAGCCCCGGTATAGCTGACAGACCCCGCGGCGATCATGAGTGTCCCGAATGTACCTTTATGTGAATTTTCAGGTCTGGATGGTATTACTTTCTTAATATCTCCAATTACAGGCACATGCCTTTTTATATTTAACCAATCCTCTAAATCCTCTGGCAGTCCAATATCAACAACATCAACACTTCCAAGATTTTCATATGCAGGGAATTTCAGCATGCCCTGTTTATACGCAGCCATGCAGACTGTCAAGTCAGCTTTAATTGTATGTTTCGAGACCATTCCCGTATCACATTCCAACCCTGATGGACAATCTACAGCAACGACCTTTGGTGGATCATCCATCATAGAGATTTTTATCCCAACTGCATCCAATATCGTTTTAAACTGCCCTCTCATCGGCAGTTTAAAACCAGTTCCCAGCAAACCGTCAATGATTACATCTGTATCCTCGATTTGATTCTGAAGTTCATTTAAGCCATTCTCACCCCAACGATTGACAACCCTGCATCCTTTATCTATTGCCGCTTTCAGATGCTCATTTTCTCCAAGATCAGC
>JAUWSD010000087.1 GCA_030610225.1 Chloroflexota bacterium | reverse complement strand
TTTCGCGATAACCACTTTACCTTTGAATTCTTCAGCAAGTTTGTCCAGGATCGGCCCTACCATCTTGCAGGGTCCACACCATGGTGCCCAGAAATCTACAACTACTGGCAGTTCATTCTGCAGTACTATATCTTCGAATTCTGCGTCTGTTACTTTTATCGGTTCTGCTAACATTTAAAAACTCCTCAATAATTTTTGATTACTTTCTCATGACAATCAGTAATTCCAGTTTCTTACCTGCTCTGTTTATAAGATTTTCGTTAATATAATAGTCAGGTATAATTTCCTTTCAGATGATAACAGATAACACGATTACCAATCAAACAAAATATAAAGTTGAGATAGATTATTATCAAGGACCGCTTGATCTTCTATTGCAATTAATTCAGCACGAAGAATTAGACATCACAAAACTTGCTTTAGCAAAAGTAACTAACTCATTTCTTGAATATGTAAATCAGCTTCCTATCTTTGAAATCGAAGAAGCTTCTAGCTTCCTGCTCGTTGCTGCTAAATTAATGCAGATAAAATCTGAGGCCCTCCTTCCCAGACCGCCTGACCGGGACCCAGGGGAAGAAGACCCCGGTGAGGATCTGATCCACCAATTGATCCTGTATAAACGATATAAAGAACTATCCCAGACATTAAAAGTATATGATGACGCGGGATTGCACACATTCATACGAAGAGCACCTGCACCTAAGATCGAAAGAAAAGTAGACATCAGTGACATCAGTCTTGAGGATCTGGTAAAGGCTGCTGAAATAGTCTTTACATACGAAAAGAATATCGAATCGCTGGATAAGGTCGTTAGGAAACCAAAGGTCACGATCCGCCAAAAGATCTGGCAGATAAGCAACAAGCTTTTCGCTAAAAAGAAATCTACTTTTAGGGAGTTATTGGGTGAAGATACATCCCGCGTTGGTGTTGTTGTAACTTTCCTGGCCCTACTCGAATTGGTCAAAGAATTCCGTATTAATGCAACACAGGAAGAGTTATTTGGGGAAATTGATATTGAACGGGAAGGAACCTGGGAAGATATAGATGAGATCGATCTAGGCTTCTCCGAATAATCTTGTTTTTGAAAAAATCCAAAGAGCAGTAAGTGCGCCGCCTCCATCTATCAACACATCAAGAATTGATCCATTCCTACCAGAAACAAGAGTCTGATGTATTTCATCGCTTGCTGCATACACTATTGCTAATAGTAAAGCGATCACTACGGATCTACACACATTTTTTCCGATCCAAAAAAGATATGAAATTGCCAGCAATCCATACCCGATGAAATGTCCCCCTTTCTTTATTAGAGTATCCCAGATATCAAAACTTGGCATGCTGTTTGATGGAATAGATGAAAATGCAAAGATAACCACCATCACCAAAATTGCAGGAATCCAGCGAAATCTTAATATAGCTTTCTTCAAGTTTTTTTCCTAGAGGTCCAAATGTATCGTTACAGGGCAGTGGTCCGATCCCATCACCTCATTATGGTACTCAACATCTTTTACTTTAGGCATCATCGCTTCGGAGACCATGAAATAGTCAATTCTCCACCCCACATTATTTGCCCGGGCATTTGATCGGTATGACCACCAGGAGTATTTCACCTTTTCAGGGTGAATTGCTCTGAAAGCATCTACGAAACCATGTTCGACTAATTTAGTAACCCATTCTCTTTCTTCTGGCAGGAAACCTGTATTCTTCTTATTACTCTTTGGATGGAAAAGATCGATCTCATTATGAGCAGTATTAAAATCACCTGTGATAATTATCTTTTCTCCAGCTTTATGCATCTCATCACATCTATCCAGAAGTTTTGCATAGAAATCCAATTTATAAGGGACCCTGTTGAGATCTCGACCGCCATTTGGAAAATAAATATTGAACAATGTGAAATCGTCAAATTTTGTTTCGATCAAACGTCCTTCAATGTCAAATCTCTCTTCTCCCAATAAAAGATTTTCAGACTTGTGAGGAGCTTTTAACAATGTAGCCACGCCGCTGTATCCCTTCCTCTGTGCAGGGTTCCAGATCACCGTTCTGTCATCAAAGTGGCTGTGCTGCTCTTCTGTCAGTTGTTCGGGCATTGCTTTGATCTCTTGCAGCCCGATAACATCCGGGTCGAATCCTTTTACCCATTCCCAACCACCTTTGTTCAACATTGCCCTGAGACCATTAACATTCCATGTAGTAATGCGCATTTTGCTGACTCCTATTTGATATTTTTGATCGTTGTTAATTTAATATGCTAAAATTTACTGTTAGATTATAAAGGAAAAACATATGGCAAAGAACCAAACGATTAAATCAGTAAAAGGTACAACGGATTTTTACCCTGAAGAAATGGCCCTTCGCACATGGCTATATAATAGAATCCGCCAACTCTCAGAATCTTTCGGATATGAAGAATATGAAGGCCCGATGCTCGAGACTTTTGAACTTTATGCTGCAAAATCAGGAGAGGAGTTGGTTGAAAAACAAAGCTATGTTTTTGAAGATCGCGGCGGGGATAAAATCGCCCTGCGCCCTGAACTGACCCCCTCCCTCGCCCGGATGGTTGCCAAGAAACAGGGGCAGCTGAATTTTCCACTGCGATGGTGGTCTTTTGGCCCCTTCTGGCGCTATGAACGCCCACAAAAAGGACGCACTCGTGAATTCTTCCAGTGGAATATTGATATGGTCGGTTTAGACTCTCCGGAGTCTGACGCTGAGTTGATCATCATCGCGGCTGAATTCCTGAAAGGCTTTGGATTGACTTCTAAAGATGTCCAGATCAAGATCAATCATCGGGCATTAATGCAGGAACAATTGGTAAAACTGGGGATCAGTGAAGATTTGATCCCGCCTGCATTCCAATTAATCGACAAGAAAGACAAACTGAAATTTGAAAAATGGCAGGATTACGCTATTGAGATCGGTTTTAGTAATAATCAGTTAGATCAATTAAATGAACTCCTCGATAATAAAGAACTTTGGAAAGAATCAGAAACACTATCAAGGATATTTGAGATCGTCGAAGCTTATGGCCTCAGTGACTATGTCAGTTTTGACTTCAGCATCATTCGTGGGCTGCTTTATTACACTGGCACTGTCTTTGAAGCATGGGACACCGGGGGAGAACACCGTGCTATCTTTGGTGGCGGCAGATACGACAATCTGGTTGGAGATGTCGGCGGAAATCCTATCAGCGGTGTCGGCTTTGCTGTTGGGAACCTTGTTCTGAGTCTGATCCTTGAACAAATGGGATTAACCCCAGATTATTCAAAAACTCCAGCAGATGTATTTGTAACGGTTTTCAGCGAAGAATTGATGCTTGAATCGATCAAGATCGGCCAGGAACTTCGCTCTGCCGGGATCAAGACTGCCAGCCATCTAAAGTTGTCCAAACTTGGCTCACAATTCAAATATGCAGACAGGATCGGTGCTCGATTAGCACTTGTGTTTGGCCCAGATGAATTCGATGCTGATGAAGTTAAGATCAAGAACTTACAGTCAGGCGATCAGATTGCTGTCAAGAGAGATCAGCTTGTAAATAAAATTACTGATTTGCTTGAATGATTGTTTAGCTCATGCTAAAATACGCCTCACCTTGGTGGGTATAGCTCAATAGGCAGAGCTCCGCACTGTGGATGCGGTGGTTGAGGGTTCAAATCCCTTTACCCACCCTAAAATCGAGTTTTATACTCGATTTTTTTATAAATACTATAATTTTCAGGATATTCAATGCAATTAAAATCTCTCTGGGACTATTTTGAACAAGAAGTCTTTAATATTGAATCGTCAGATATCTTTTGGAATCCATATAATGGGGAAAACACGGAGCTTGATATCAAAGATGGATATTTGATCAGGAGAAACAATCTCAAGAATTATCTTCATCAATTCAATCAGTTCCCTGAATATATGTTGATCGGGGAGGCTCCAGGCCCCTGGGGATGCCGCTTCTCTGGGTTGGCATTCACCAGCGAGCGTCAATTGGTTGAAGGCAGCTTGCCCTTTTCGGGCCAGCAATCAAGCACCTTCACACCGCCGGTTGTCGAACGCTCTGGTACAGTTTTGTGGGGAATATTAAAACCATATCATCCGAATTTCTTTGTTTGGAACAGTATCCCATTTCATCCAACTGATCCTGGAAAACCGCTCTCGATCCGCACTCCCAGAAAAAATGAGTTGAAGCAATATTCTTATATCTTGCAGGGAATGATAGAGATTATTAAACCTAAATCATTAATTGCTATTGGACGAAAAGCTGAACAGAGTTTGGAATATTTGGGATTTGAATGTGTATATGTTCGGCATCCATCCCGCGGGGGAGCTAACGTGTTTAGAAGAGGAATTGCCGAGATCTTTTCTAGTTGATTGCTTCAGGTTCGTTAAGGAAATAACTTTTCTCAATTTCTGCTGTTAATTCTGCGCTAAAGAAGAAGATGATCATTACTACCAAAATATAGACCCCCAAAGCAACCATCCAAGCTAATGAACCATATAAAGCACCATAATTTACAAATGCTGAATCCAGTAATGCAAAGAATACAGATTTTGCTATCTGTATCGCAAAAACAACTATCACTGCACCGATCAAGGCCGGTTTCCCGGAAACATTCCTATTGGGAAAAACCCTGAACAATAGATATGCTGCCAGAATACTTAGAATATAGTCTATGAAAATGTTGAAATATATTTGATAAGGTGAGCCAGTTGCCTTCCAGATGATGCTGATGATCGGACCAATTGAGAAAGAGAGCATAAAAATAACTCCAATGACCATGATCACGATTGCAGCTAAAAGCCTCCTCCTCCAATAATTTCTGGGTTTTACATCCCAAATCTTACTTAGCCCTGCTTCCAGGATCCCAAATACGGATGAAGATGACCACCATAAACCGACCAATGCTAATAAGGTCACTGAACCTCTGGCTTCAAGTGATTGATCAATAAGCTTGTTAATTTGTTCAGATGCAAATGGTACAAATTCATCGATAACTATGTTGATCTCCATTCTTATTTCCAATGATGTAAGGTATTCACTTCCAATAGAAAGTAAGAATAAAGCTAATGGGAAAATCGCGAATATACTGAAGTATGCAATTGAAGCTGCCCACAGGAAACATTGATGGTCACCAAAAGAGGTCCCAACAACACCTAATAATGAAAGGATTTCCTTTCCCTTTTCCTGTACTTTTGCGCGCATAAGAGAAATTATAGTATAAATAAATTAAAGATAACAACTATTATGATGATCTAATTATGTAAGTAGGTAACCATGTTTTTTTCAGAAAACAATATTCAAATACCAGCTGTGACTGAAGCAGAAATGCGTGAGATTGATCGTGTTACCGTCGAAGAAGTAAATTTGAGCGTCCTGCAAATGATGGAAAATGCAGGCAGAAATTTAGCGAAGTTCACTTTCGATCAATTGAAAGATTCTGATATGTCAAAGGTCTTGATCTTTGCAGGGTCTGGTGGGAACGGCGGAGGTGGACTTTGTGCGGCCAGACATCTATTAAATCATGAAATTAATGCAAGCTATATTATTTGTAAAGAACCAGATAGTTTACTTGGTGCAGCAAAAACTCAATACCTAATATTGAAAAATTCCGGTTTCTCGCCAATCTTAAAAAAAGACTTGCCTCAAGCAGTCTCAGAATCTGACATTATCATCGATGCTTTGATCGGTTACAGCCTAACAGGTGATCCGAAAGGGATCAGCAAAGTTTTCATTGATATGAT
>JAUWSD010000070.1 GCA_030610225.1 Chloroflexota bacterium | reverse complement strand
GCCTCAAAATTTTAACATATTTTGCTTTAAGGGGCAAGTGGCTGAAGCATCAATAAATTTAATGTAGTTGTTTTATCAATCGCCAGGACGGTTCAACAACTTCCTGAATCTTATTCATATGATCGTGATACCACCACCGCCCGGAAGTTTCCCCAACTAATTTATATCCAAGATTCTTGTATAATAGCAGTGCACCCCGGTTGTCCTTGGCCACATTCAATGTGACTTCATTTATACCCTTTTCGATCAAAGTCTTCTCGATGTGCTTCATCAAAATTGTTCCGATCCCTGCACCGCGGTACTGCTCCCTGACCCGAAAAGCATGGATGTAACCCTGTTTCTCACCCTGCGAATCAAACCTTTTCTTCGGATAGAATTGAACAAATGCCTGCCCGATCAAGCCAAAGCCCTCTAGGTCTACTACCCACATCTGGGCCAATCCTTTCCGCGATCGTTGAAATACTTCAAGGTAAATATTCCTGAACCTGATGTATTCCCCCTCCCACTCAAGTTTCTCCAGGTCCGCCCTTTTTGCCGTGCGGATGGAAACATCCTTCAGCCATTCTTTAGATTTCTTCTGATCCTCAGAGATTATATTGTTCATCTAATAATTCATTCAACAGGGCTTTTTCTTCATCAACGTTCTTAATCTTTCCATCGAGCATCGCTGCCCTGATCTGACCGAGAATGATTTTAAACTCAGGCCCGGGTTGAAGCCCCATAGCTTTTAGATCGCTTCCTTTTGTGATTGGTTTTATATGCTGCCATTAATTTATATATGCAAAGACTGCATCCTTGATCCATTTCCTCCTGCTGATTTGGAATAAAGAGAATAGTGCAAAGTCTGAAGCCTCTTCAAACATTGCGGTCATCTCGCTCTTCTTTGCTTTGGTTTTCCCGGCAAGTTTCTTTTCCAGCTCGATCACTGTCTTGATGTCATTCGCCAACCAGCCAGGGATACGCAGCTTATCTATGATCGCATCGAGATCCTTCTTTGATTTCACAAGCCAATAAAGATACCCAAAGGCAGTGCTGGTTTGATAAGTCTTTGTTTTTTCAGGCAATCCCCACTCCTGGATCGATCCAACAGTCAGTATTTGAGTAACAGCACTCATCCACTTCCCTTCAAATCTCAATGAGGGGTGGATCGCCTGCAGAACACCTAATTCGCCGAGCCTGGAAATGATCTGCTCACGGTTATCTTCTTCCAAAATGATATTCAATTCATGGCGCAGTCGGTCACCGGAAAGTTTTCCCAGCAGAGGCAGGGCCCTGTCGATCAATTCCAGTGTGCGCTCTTCGATCTGGAAGTCAAAACGTTTCTCAAAACGGACTGCGCGCAGAATTCTGGTGGGGTCATCTATAAACGACAATGAATGCAGCACCCTCACAATTCCGGCTTTTAAATCTGCAAGACCACCCCAATGATCAGACATATCGCCGTAATGCTGGCCGTCCAACCTGAGAGCGAGGGTATTTATAGTAAAGTCTCTACGGTGCAGGTCCAGTTTTATGCTCCCGCTTTCAACAGTTGGAAGCACAGTTGGCTCAGTGTAGAACTCCCTTCTGGCAGTGATCAGGTCAATTGAATCAGGGATAAGTTTATGGTCAAATTCCCCGCCATATTGCTCTGATAGCGCTTTGGCTAATGACTCACAGATATCTCCCATCTGCCATTTTGCGGTTCTGAAGCGTTTATGCAAAACTACCCTACCACCAAATTTTTCTGCGAGGGCTGACCCCAAAGCTATGGCATCTCCCTCAACAACAAGATCAAAATCATTGCTGGGGCGCCCCAGGATCAGATCCCGCACAAATCCGCCGACCATATAAAAGCTGTTTCTCTGTTTTTCTGCTGTTTCAGCAATTATCTTAAGCAGCCCCAAACGTTCAGGCAATAGGCTTGCCTCAAGTTTATGGGCTAAATTTGTGAAACCAT
Organism: Chloroflexota bacterium; assembly: GCA_030610225.1. Classification (GTDB taxonomy): domain Bacteria; phylum Chloroflexota; class Anaerolineae; order Anaerolineales; family UBA11579; genus JABJGH01. Next base: position 4,568 of record JAUWSD010000070.1, on the reverse strand, counting down.
TATTCTTTTTCTGCGGGGTCATGGTCTTGATCAGGTCAGTTCTAGTCACGATCCCAATCACCTCTCCATTTTCAGGATCAACAACGGGTACCTGCCCCCAGCCAGATTCCAGCATGACCTCCTGTAACATTTCTATCGATGCGGTCGGCAGGACACTGGCACTGCCAGCTTCCATTATGTCCTTTGCTTTTAATTTTAATTTATGGCCCAGGGTGCGGTCAACTGCTCTTCTTGTCAGCAAGCCGACTACAATTCCATTTTCCACAACTGGATAACCTTCATATCCATAGCGCTGCATTAGTTCGGCGACTTTTTCTACCTGTGTTGCAGGAGAGATTGTCTGTGGGCCACGCGACATTATTTCAGTCACTGTGACAGCAGGCTGCACAATATCATTCAATTCGGAAACCAGTTCCTCATATATCTCTTTAAGATTTCTTTCTCGAATTAAAGCTGCGGAGGCGCGGTTATGCCCACCGCCGCCAAAATGTTTGGCTAGTCTGCCAGCATCAATATTATCCGTGGTTGTGCGAGCCACCAGCTGTACGCCGCTCTTTGTCTCGATCAACATGATCAAGGCATCCAATTCAAGGCTGTCCCGCAGTTTATGCGCGATCGAAGATAATTCTTCATTTGATTTTTTGGCATCCCCGCAGGAGATCATCACAGTAAAACCATGGATGTCATGCGTTTCGACGCTTTCTCTAAGTGCATCGTAAATACTCTGTTGTTCGAGTGAAAGTGGATGATTCAAGAAATCGCCGGCGATTTGAAGGTTGGCACCCTTGCTGATCAGGTATGCTGCCGCTCTCAGGTCCCTTTCATTTGTGCCTGAATAGGTCAATCCACCAGTGTCTTCATATATCCCCAATAGCATTAATGTCGCCTGCGGCATTGAAAGTTTCACCGCTTTTTCCTGGAGTGCTTCCACAAGGATTGTGACAGCTGCCCCGGTAGATTCATAGGTCAGGGCCCAGTCTTCTGGCAGGCTCTCTTTAGGGGGGTGGTGATCTATTATTTTAACCTTTGTTCCCTTATGGATTCCTTTGACACTGACCATGGATTGGGTGTCCACCAGTGTAATATTATCGATCTTCTTTTTAGGCAGGTCGCGGGGGTCCACAAAGGGCATATCCAGACCATATAAGGTTATATATGCCTGCACATTACGATTCAATCGGCGCGGCAAAACAGGAATTGACTGCTTATCAAGTAAATGGGCAGCCAGCATTGAAGCCAGGGCATCAAAATCTGTTTGCTCGTGGGTTAAGATAATTTTCACGGTTTAATTGTACACCGGATAGCTTTAATAAAAAATGAGGGCAAGCCCTCATTTTTATTTAATAATATGTTATTTCGACCTAATCAGTTGTCCCATCATCAATATACCTGATCTCTATCTCCGGATCGTGCTCTTCTCCCGGCAGCTGGAACCGGAATGCGGTCGTCCCGATATGAACGAGATCCCCATGTTTCAACTCCTGCATCTCTGTCGAAACAGGATCGTAATTCAGCCAGGTACCTGCAGTTGAATCTATATCCATTATGAAAAATCTGCCGCTCTCTTCTCGGCGGATCAATGAATGGATCTCATCCAGTGCGGGATCATCCAAAAACATCTGCACTTTGGAAATGTCTGACCCGATATATGTCTCGTTAAGCATAATGTTATGTTTCCCGCCAGTGTCCTTCCCTGTTTCAGCATCAACCGGTTGCAGCTCTGCAGTAACCCGCATACCTTCCAGCCCAGACATCATGATCCTGCCTAGTGGACCAGTTACCTCTTTTTCTTCCAGCTGCTTATTCTCCAGGTCCTGATCTGTGATGTTGACCTTTTTAGCACGTTTATGCAATCTCTCAACCTGCATCAGCGGCCTGATCCTGCCGGACAGAACAAGGATCAAAATTCCAATACCTAGGGCAGAGACAAGCACAACAACAGCCAGATCACTTACATTGCTGCTGAAGACTTCGCCGAAATCATATGCCGGGTCCTTGATAACGACCATGATCGGGATCTCGACGCTTTCACCAACAAGGCCCAATTCATCCTCGGCTGTAACCTTCAGGATCAGGCGTGTCTCCTGCTGATATTTATTTATATTCAAGGTAAATTGGTCGAAGGGTGCCCCCGTGTTTTTAAAGGTCAACTCACCATCTACATAGAGGTTGGTTTGAACTATCTCGCGCTGATTTTTATCCGGGAAGTCAATCAATATCTCTATCTGAAATTTCTTGGGCTCCAGATTCCTGAGCAGGATCTCCATATCTTCAGGGAAATAGCGCTCAATGCTGCCAGGAAGTGAAAGGAATATTGGGTTGGGCGGCTGGACGTTGATCTCAAAACTCTCCACCTCACTTGCTACATTTCCAGTACCTGTATCAATAAGTACGCTGAACTGATTGAGCCCAGTGGACTTCACCTGTGAGGTATAAAGAACCTGATATATCCTTCTCGAAGATTCAAACATGGAGTTGAAATCAGGGATTTCCTGTTCCAAGGAATAAGCAAAATATTGTCCCCCAGTCTGGTCTGCCACGTTTTTTAGATTTGCTGCTTCTTCACTATCAAAATCTGCTACTCGTCCAATGAAACCTACATGAATCCGGATACGACTCTGAACAGCTCGGTCAACCAGGTCCTGCAATATCGCGGCCTGATCCAGCTTTATCAAAGGGGTCAGAAGCAGGACCGCTTTGCCCATCCCCTGCACTGGTACTGGATCAGAGGCAAGATCAATCGCCAGAGAGAGGACATTCAGATTCGGCCGTGTTTCAACGAAGTCGTGCTCATAAGCTTCCCATGTAGCGATGATCAAGTTTTTGTTATGCTGGCCGCTGAGCAGGATTCCATCTGGAGTAACTATGCCGATAGAATCTGCTGTTTCGGAATCCAGTAATTTAAAGAAACTGATCAGCTCACCTGAGATTATCTCTGAACGCGGGATCTCATCTTCACCGGAAACCGTAAAAGCGGCCCCGTCATTATGTGCGATCACTATCTGAGCGCCAATGCTCATTTCCTGAAGATCATCGACCTCAATTTCCTGCTCATTTTCTATTACCAGCATATCCTCTGGCTCAAGACCCAAGATAAAGTTGCCGGATGCGTCCCAGGGATTCATTAAAAAGCTTACCCGCGGGAAGTCGCTTAGATCAATTGCAGATAAACTTACCTGACTCTCCATCTGAAAGAAAACAAATCCGGTGAGCAGTGCTGCTGGAATTATGATCAATAAAAATACAAAAACAGGTTTGTTCATGGCCACATTTTAGCATAATCCCCTATTCTACTGCTCTTCTCCACAGATTGCACCGTGCCCCCAAGAATGGTAAGATGCAGAGAGATGAATAAGTTGATCTTTGTAATTAAGACTATCAAGCAATTGGGGTGGAAATCCAGCTTTCAATTCGCTGTATATCAGCTGTTGTTGAAAATTGGCTGGTATCAAGTCGTACAACCTGCAAAGAAGCATCGTCATGCTGCTGCATCTCTTTATCTGCAAATTCCTCCATTTAAAGAGCGTACAGATCAGGTCAGGAAATTAACCGGGGACCAAATTTTTGAGTTAATCACCTCAGCAGATGAGATCTGCGCTGGAAATGTCAGATTATTTGGGGGAGAACCAGTTCCGCTGGAACTGGCACCAGTACACCAACCCGGGCATTGGAGTAAATATCACAGCAATCAGCTTGGGGAAAAAGACATTAAAACCGTCTGGGAGCCGGGGCGTTTTGGCTGGGGTTTAACGCTTGCCAGGGCCTTCTCCTTGACCGGTGAAGAAAAATATGCCCGGAAATTCTGGGAATATCTCATAAAATTCAAGTCAGTCAACCCTGTTAACAGCGGTCCACACTGGTCCTCTGCCCAGGAAGTGGCCCTGCGATTAATCTCACTCGTCTTCTCATATTCATTGTTGGAAGATACAGCCTCACCTGAAACCAAACATATCCTTGCTGAGATGCTGGCTGAACACGCTGAACGCATCCCCGCGACCCTGATCTATGCCCAGGCTCAGCGCAACAACCATCTCCTGACCGAAGCTGCGGGTCTGTATACTGCTGGTGTTGTTTTGCCCCGACACCCCAAAGCGGCTATATGGAAAACTCTGGGATGGAAATATTTCAACGCAGGCATTGCAGATCAGATCGAAGAAGACGGCACATACATTCAGCACAGCACTAATTATCACCGCCTGATGCTTCACACAGCTTTGTGGATGCACTCTCTTTCAAATTGGCAAGGTAAAACTCTGCCAGATAATACACAAGCAAAATTAACACAGGCATACCGCTGGCTCCTGACGATCACAGACCCCGAAACCGGGCAGGCACCAAATCTGGGAGCAAACGACGGAGCAAATATCCTGCCTTTGTCCAGCAGCGATTTCTCCGATTTTCGCCCTGTACTTCAAGCCACAGGAGTCGCATTTGCCAATGAACGCCCCTTCCCAACAGGCTCGTGGGATGAACCTGGAGCGTGGCTGCTGTCAGACCTGGATGCAAAAACTGCCTTGCTTGATAGCAAAAACAGCTGGGCAACCCTGCGCTGTATAAAACACAGAGGG
>JAUWSD010000136.1 GCA_030610225.1 Chloroflexota bacterium | reverse complement strand
ATCCAGGGCTGGCAAAAGTATTCAGGATATTGGCTGAAGGTGGAAAGGGTGCATATTATCAGGGGGAGATAGCTGAAGCGATAGTAAAGGTGATTGGAGATGCTGGTGGGGTGATGAGTGCCGATGATCTGGCAAACCATTCGAGCAGATGGGAAGAGCCGATCCAGACTTCATATCACGGATACAAGGTTTGGGAATGCCCTCCCAATGGTCAAGGTTTGGCAGCACTGCTTGCCCTGAATATTTTGGAGGGATTTGATCTTGCGGAATTTGCCCCATTATCTTCAGAAAGGCTGCATTTACAGATCGATGCTATGCGGCTGGCTTTTGCAGACACCGCATATTTTGTTGCTGATCCAGAGCTAAAACCAGCGCCTTTGAATGAGCTCCTTTCAAAAAGTTATGCCAATGAACGCAGAAAATTGATCGATCCAAAGAAAGCTGTGGTGGATCAGGTAAAAGGAAGCCCTACCAGCGCGTCCGATACTGTGTACCTGACAGTTGTAGATGCAGAAGGAAATGCATGTTCGTTCATTAACAGCAATTACATGGGTTTTGGAACTGGTTTTGTACCAAAAGGATTTGGTTTTACATTGCAGAATAGAGGTAATGGGTTTTCACTTGAAAGTGGGCATCCAAATGTGCTGGCACCAGGGAAAAGACCATATCATACGATCATCCCTTCAATGATCACCCATGCTGACACTGGAGAATTATTCTCAAGTTTTGGTGTGATGGGTGGATTTATGCAGCCGCAGGGTCATATGCTGATGGCTGTAAATCTGATCAATGACCAGCTGGATCCACAGGCAGCATTGGACAGACCCAGGTTTTGTATCAATGATGGAACGGCTGGTGGAGCTATTGCATTGGAAGATGGAATTTCAGTTGAGGTGATGTCCAAACTGACTATGATGGGACATAAGACTATCTCAACCAGTGGACATGCAAGAGCAACTTTTGGACGCGGTCAGATAATTCTTAGAGACCGGGAAACTGGAGTGCTTTGGGGTGGAAGTGATCCCAGAGCTGATGGTTTGGCTATGAGCCAATAACTAAATTTATTAAAAAAAAAATTAATCTAAAACAATGGAGAAAAAAATGATAATCAGTAAAAAATTACAAGACGCGATCAACGCACAAATTTCCCATGAATTTGGGGCAACAATGCTTTATATTCACATTGCCTCATTCTTCGAAAGGGAAGACCTGGTTAGATTAGCAGAACTATTCTTTGCTCAATCAGAAGAAGAAAAAATGCATGCTATGAAATTCGTGCATTTCGTTCTGGAAGCAGGTGGAGAAATAGAGATTCCACAGATCCCACAATCTGAACAGAAATTCAAAGATGCAGAAGAAGCAGTTGCTACAGCATTGAAATGGGAGAATATTGTTACGACTCAGGTAAATGCATTAATGGATATTGCGATCGAAGATAATGACCATATCTCACAGGATTTCCTGCGTTGGTTTGTGACAGAACAGCTTGAAGAACTATCAAAGATGGGAAGCATCCTCGGGATAATTAAAAAGTCCGGTGGGAATCTTCTTTTAGCTGAACAGGTAATTGAAAGAAATAGAATTCAAGCAGAAAGCGTATCTGCAGAATAAATCATTGACTGTAGATGGCTTTATGAATATAATCACAGCAATTGAATAGCACCTTCGGGGCATTGTGAGTGAAACTAATTTTCACAAGTCAAGATCGGTGGTATAGCCCACGAGCTGGAAACAGCATGATCCGGTGAAATTCCGGGGCCGACGGTATAGTCCGGATGAAAGAAGGTATTAGATAAGCGATTGCCTATTGCTTATCGATTGAAAATGTCCCGAAAACTTTTTGTTTTCGGGTTTTTTCTTAAGTGTTTCTTTATTAGCAAAAGGAACCAATGTTAATGCCCTGAGGACGATTTAGGGCATTTTTATTGGATGGCTATGGCAAAGAAAAAACGAAGAAAGAGAAATAGCAGGTATGAGTATGGATTTATACCGATATCTATCGCAGCTGCGATATTCATCTGGTATCTGATCATATGGATGGGTGATCTTCAACCATTCATACTACCAACGCCATTGCTGGTCTGGGAAAGGTTTCTACAAACACTCTCTGATGGGAGATTACTCAAACATTCGCTTGTAACATTTGGAGAAGTTATTTCAGGTCTGGCAATAGGCACCTTTGTTGCTTCAGTGCTTGGGTATGCACTGGCCAAATCAAATCGCCTTGAGAGGTTGTTATCACCTTATATAGTTGCCAGTCAATCAGTGCCGGTCGTGGCCATTGCGCCACTGCTTATCATCTGGTTTGGACCAGGACAGATTTCGAAGATTCTTATATGCTCTCTGATAGTTTTCTTTCCGGTATTGATCAATACAATAGTAGGTGTTCGATCAGTTCCGAAAGAATTGGATGATTTGATGCGGGCACTGCAAGCCAGCAAATGGCAAACTTTCACCTTATTGGAAGTCCCAGCTGGATTACCTGTTCTTTTGGGTGGAATAAAGATCGGAGCTACCTTATCTGTGATCGGTGCTGTAGTCGGCGAATTTGTGGGGGCTGACGCTGGTTTGGGCTTTTTGATCAGCCTCGCAAAAGGGCAGTATGACACCGCACTTGTTTTTGTAGCTGTATTTGCTTTAATTCTAATGGCGCTGGCTTTGTATAGTGCAGTAGTCTTGATCGAAAAAAGATTCCTGATCTGGAAAAAAGTTCAAAGCGACCAAATAATAGGAGAATAGATGAAACGATTAATTTTAGTAGTGACAATCTTGATCTTTAGTTTAACAGCTTGTCAGGTAAATGACACAGCAAACCAGGAAACTGACCTTGAAAATATCAGGCTTCCAATGGGATACATCCCAAATGTTCAATATGCTCCTATTTACGTAACAATCGAAAAAGGATATTTTGCTGAGCAGGGATTTGAAGTTGAATTAGATTATTCTTACGAAACTGATGGTGTGGCTTTAGTAGGTACAGGCGAACTTTCGTGGGCTATTGCATCTGGTGAACAGGTGATCATGGCTCGCTCTCATGATATTCCGGTTGTTTTCGTCTTTGGTTGGTTTCAGGATTATCCAACAGCGATAATTGCATTGAAAGAAACTGGTGTTGAATCTCCCGCTGATCTTGTTGGAAAAGATGTAGGAATACCCGGATTATTTGGTGCGAGTTATATTGGATTTAAAGCTATCTTGAATACGGTTGGTGTTGCTGAAGAAGATATTAATCTGAATGCGATCGGATTCAATCAGGTTGAACTGGTAGTGGGGGGGCAGGAAGAAATCATCGTTGGATATGTGACAAATGAACCGATCCAGCTGGAAGCACTGGGCTATGAGATAAACGTTTTTACTGTTTCAGATTATGTTCAATTAGCCGCAAATGGGATCATAACGAACGAGGATATGATCGATAATTATCCTGAGAAAATAGCTGCGTTTAATTTAGCTTTTGCTAAAGGGCTTGAATATACGATTGAACACCCTGAAGAAGCATATGAGATCAGCAAGAATTATGTTGAGGGGTTGGATGAGCTTGATGTTGAAATTCAGATGCAGATACTGAACAGTTCGATCGAATATTGGGTAGCTGATATTCTTGGATATTCTTCCCCGGATGCCTGGGAAAATATGCATACCGTATTGGTAGATATGGGTGAGATCCTGTCACCGATCGATCTATCTAAAGCATTTACTAACGAATTTATCGAAGAGTAAAATGGAGAATCCTGAAGCCAGACCGATCCTTGAGGTAAATCAGCTATCAACTATTTTCCAGAATATAGATGATAGTCAGCTATTTGTTTTGGATAATCTTTCTTTTTCTGTCAAAGAATGTGAATTCGTATGTGTGCTTGGACCATCAGGCAGCGGAAAATCTACTTTGCTTCGAATTCTTGCTGGGCTGATCCCACATACATCCGGAAAAGTTTTGATTGATGGCAGAGAAATAATGAAACCTCGTGCTGGAACTGGAATTGTTTTCCAGAATTCGAATTTGATGCCCTGGCGAACAGTTATGAGTAATATTTCGCTGCCACTGGAGATCAGAAAACAGGCTCCAGAGGAAATTCATCAATTAGCTGCTGATTTAATCAAACTTGTAGGATTGGAAGGGTTTGAGGATTCATATCCGCAGGAATTGTCCGGAGGAATGGCTCAGAGAGTGGCAATTGCACGAGCTTT
>JAUWSD010000145.1 GCA_030610225.1 Chloroflexota bacterium | reverse complement strand
TTGTATATGTTCATGGTCATCACCTATTCATAATAATGCATGAAAATCTCTTCTAGGGTCGGCTCCTCAATCGTCACATCAGAGACCTCGATTTCACTGATCTTTCGCATGATCTGATTGATATTGCCTTTGTAGAAGAAACGGATCGCGCCATTATTTTTCTCAAGCTTGCTCACGCCATCGATTTCAAATCGTTTTTCATCGAGGACCGGTGCTGAAACTCGGATCTTTTTATAATTATCGTGCTGCAGCGTTTTTATGTCTTGAATATTAATGATGCTGCCTTCTTTGATAATGGCGACTCTGTTGCACATTCTTTGCACTTCACCCAGGATATGCGACGAGAAGAAAACTGTCACGCCGCGTTGATTCTCATCCCGGATGAGCTGGAAGAATTTTCGCTGCATTAACGGGTCGAGGCCGCTGGTGGGTTCATCCAGGAAAAGCAGCTTGGGCTGGTGTAAAAGCCCTTGCACAATTCCTACTTTCTTTTTGTTGCCATAAGAGAGATCATCTATGCGGCGTTTTAGATCAAGTTCCATGATTTCGGCCAACTCATACAACCGCTGCGTGCAGTCTTTTTGGTAAAAGCTGGCCGAATATTTGAGCAGGTCGATGACCTTCATGCGCTCGTAGTAAAAAACTTCGGAGGGCAAATACCCGATATCCTGTCTGAGCTCAGGCCCGTACTTGATGCAGTCCTTGCCTAAGATTGTGGCGCTGCCTGAGCTGGGATAGATCAGGGACAAGAACAAGCGGATGGTGGTTGATTTTCCAGCCCCATTCGGCCCAATGAAACCAAATATTTCTCCCTCATCCACCTGAAATGACACATCCTCGATCCCCAGTGCTTTTCCATAATACTTTGTCAGATTATTAACTTCAATTACGCTCATAGCTACACTCCTCTTGGTTGGTATTTCTACGCATAAAGTGTTTTTTCAAGCCTTTGATCCTTCGGGACACGAGCTGCAAATATTCCTATTTAGATGTCCAGCCACCACTTTGTTCACCAATGCCGTTCTTGAGAAAATCTAAAAATTTATCGATCGTTTCCATCATTTTCCCATCATATTTTTGGGCAAGATATTCTATATAATATTCAATCACAAGGGCATTCATTGAGGCGATCAGGTAAGCAAACATCTTGATATCAATATCTGCTCTAACCTCGCCTCTTTCAATTGCATTTTCTAACAGCGTTTCGAAGAATACATAAGCTGAGGGCAAATTGTCGGCCATGATTTCCGCGTAAATGGGCTTCCCCTTACTCTCCAGTATCTTCCTGCTGATTTCAGCATATTGAGGATGCTCCGCTGCAAATTGAATACCCGACAGGTATATCTCCCTGAGCAGTGTGAAAATATCATGTTGATCAGGATTACGCATAACGGGTGAAATATACTTTTCCTTTTCCTCGGCGATCAACTGCACCAGGTACAGGAACAAGTCTTTCTTATTTTCGAAATACTGGTAAAAACTGCCCTTGGCTATGCCAGATTTTGCCACAATGCGGTTGACACTGGCCTGGTCAAATGAATATTCAGCAAATTCACCGATGGCAGCATTGCAGATCAATGTTCGCTTGTCCTCAGGTAAATTAAAAAAAGTGTCTTTTGGCATTAGAAAATCCTGCTGAGTGACCTTGTGGTCATATGACCACAAGGTCATATTCTACTTACTCAGAAGGATCATGTCAAGTTGTATCTAGGCCTGACATTTCAACTTTATTCGTTTAACTCGAGGTGGGCTTCTCTATCCATACCAGCATGCTTTAAGTTGATCGAATCTATAGAGAGGCGGTCGGTATGGCAAACAGCATATGCTGCATCAACTCTTTTTCTTCCGATTAATAGTGATCCAGGCCCCTGCAACAAAGCTGATCGCACTGATTGACAGGTAGATCAACATGGGAGAAGTCCCACCCCAGGCAGCTTGTGTGGGGGCATATGGTGCAGAATTAACATTGATGGCAACAACCCCGATCGCGTATACAGCCGGAATCACACCCAACATGATCAGGGCCAGTGGGCGAGCTTTCCATCCAAGCAGGATCAGCATGATACCCGTCAGGTAATTGGAGATGCCAAAAGCTCCCATCAGCTGCAGCAGATCTCCGGCCAGTGAGGTTGACAGATCAAAGCCAGCAATATTTGTGGCAGCGAAATCGAGCAAAACAGTATGCATGAATCCGCGCATCAAGTCAATGCAGCCCAATGCGATTGCTACGATGGAGACAAATTTCGGGATATTGTATTCTTTTTGCATTATTAATTCTTCCGGTTTGAGTCTCTAGCGGAAATAGAGAAGAAGTATTGCAGCTGATAAGGCCAGGATCATCGCCAGGATCATCCAGCCCAAGACGGAGGAATAGTTTTTGGGAACAATTTGATCCTCTCGATCCATTTTACGTACCAGGGGAAAAAGGCGCCAAAAGAACACAGCAATTGACAATACTAGTACAACACCTGTCAGGAGCAGGGTCTGTTCATCCGCTGCAAGCAGGATCACTACTAACAGCAAGATGAAGATCAGTTTCGTCCCGGCTACCCAGTTGACCAGGTATTTGACAAAGTTATGCATCTCAGGATCTTGCTTTGATTTTTCCCAGGCCTTGAATACACCTACGCTGTTGGCCATTTTCGAATCAGGGAAAAAGTATAGAGCTACCACATTGGAAGCTTCTAAGACAATAAACCCGATGATCACGATTGTTAGGATATTCATCAAACAAACACCTCTGATTCAGATAGCCAATTGGAAGAACATGGGGCTGAAATATGGAATCAACCAGACAAGCCAAACAAAGAGGCTGAATTTATGGAAGTTCTGGATCGCCTTTTCGTCCTTCTTGAGCAGCACGATCAATGCCCAGAGGGCATGGATGAACATGAGGATAATGGCGATCAGACCGCTGATCCCGTGAATATCGAAGGTCATGCCGCCCACCATCTCAAGCATCAAACCTGTCCCCCAGGTGTCACAGATTAACCCCAACACAAAGAAAATAAGATGCCACCATTTAAGGCGCCCGGAGATTCGTTCTCCCCACACCCCGATAGAATAAAAGATTAAGGCTGCTGCCATGATGATGCTTGCTGCTTGATCCATATTACACTCCCGGTTGCAATGAAATTGGTTGTTGATCAGAACCAGAAATGGTTTGAGTAAGCGAAGTTAGATCTTCGCTGATCTCCCATAACCTTTGCGCAATTTCTTCATCATAGGATAAAGGAGAAGATTGAGCAGGTTCTCGTTTGACAAAATATTTACCGGTCACCCCAGCTACCTCAAGGGAAGATGCTAAATAGATCGTGTTATCTGCACCTTCTTCCGGGCTGAGGGCAAATAATCCCATGATCCGCTTTAATGCTGGGCCAACAAATGAAAAGTTGGTCTTCCAGATATCAGTTGCTACGTGTCCGGGATGGAGAGCATTTACAGTAACACTGCTCTCCCCCAACCGCCGTACGGTTTCATAGGTAAAGAGAATGTTAGCCAGCTTCGATCTGGCATAGGCTTTCATCCCCACATAACCGCGCTGGAAACCCAAATCATCGAAATCCAGGCTGCCATATTGATGGGCATCAGATGAAACATTGATGATCCGGGCTGGCGTGCTGTCTTGAATGGTTTCAAAAAGCAGGTTTGTGAGTAAAAATGGCGCCAGGTGATTGACCAAGAATGTCATTTCAACTCCGTATTGTGTCTCCTGGCGGGTATTACTAAATGAACCTGCGTTATTAACCAGCACATCCAATCGGGAAAAACGATCTTTGTAGTTTGATGCCAGCTCTTGAACTTGCTTCAGATCGGAGAAATCAGCCAGCAGAA
>JAUWSD010000072.1 GCA_030610225.1 Chloroflexota bacterium | reverse complement strand
GACAGAGAATAAAGAAAGTCTGGATCATTTTGTTGATGCGATGCTGAAGATCGCAGAGGAAGCACACACTGATCCTGAGCTGCTGAAAACAGCACCTCACACTACACCGATCAAGAGGTTGGATGAGGTGAAGGCTGCAAAAGAATTAGTACTCTGCTGCTATTGGCCAGAGCAGGATTAATTAATCTCCGATTAAAATAAAAACCTCCTGAAAGTTCAGGAGGTTTTTTTGGTAGAATACTACCTTGAGAAGGTATATTAAAGGTTGGTAAAAGTAAGGAAAGACTAATGGTAGAAAAATTTATTGTAGAAAATGCATCTGAGCAGGTGCAGGTTCATCTTCCAGATGGAAAAGTGGTATCTGGGCCGCGCGGGGCAGAAGTGAGAGATTTTCTGAACATGGTTCAGAAAGATTTTGAAGCACCGATTGTTGGAGCTGTGATCAACCATCGGCTAAAAGAGTTGACTTACCCGATCAAAGCAGAATCAACTGTGACCCCGATAACGATGGGTACCCCTGACGGAATGCGTATCTATCGCCGTTCATTGACCTTGCTGACGGAGGTTGCCTTTACTCAACTCTTCCCTGGATCTGTGATGACGATCGATCATTCAGTTTCGTTTGGTGGTTATTTCTGCCAGGTTAAAGGAAAAGAATTAGTCGTTCCTGAGGATATGAAAAAGTTAAAAGAAAAGATGTTGGAGATGATTGACCGGGATATTCCGATCACAAAAAAGGTAACTCCACTCCCGGAAGTAATTGAGAAATTTAAACAGCAGAACGATGTTGAGAAGATCAGGTTGTTGAAACACCGCAGGAAAGATTATCTGGTGATGTATTCGATCGGAGATTACAGCGATTACCATCAGGGATATATGGTGCCTTCTACTGGATATCTAAAGTGGTTTGATATTGAGCCAATCGAAGGTGGTTTCACGCTTCGTTTTCCACGCAGGCATCAACCAACTGAGATACTGCCATTAGGAAGCTATCCAAAATTACTCTCAACATTCAGAGAGTATGGCGATTGGCTTGGAAAATTGGGAATTGACAGTGTTGGTGCATTGAATGATGCGACTGCAGATGGAAGGATCAGGGAAGTTATCCTTGTGGCTGAGGCTTTGCATGAGCAAAGAATTTCAGATATTGCAGCTAAGATCGCAAAGAAGAAAGATATTCAAATAGTGATGCTCGCTGGGCCTTCCTGTTCTGGAAAGACATCCACCGCAAGACGGCTCTCGATCCAACTTCTAGCCAGAGGATTTCATCCTTATGCTCTTGAAGTAGATAATTATTTTGTAAACAGGGACCGAACACCATTAGATGAGAATGGTGAGCTGGACTTTGAACATATTGACGCGTTAGATAGAAAGAGATTAAGTAGTGAACTGGAAAAACTGATTGCCGGTGAAACCGTGCAGCTTCCCAAATATGATTTTAAAGAAGGTAGAAGCTTAGATGGTGATGTGGTTAAGCTGGATAAAGGACAGATAATAATTGCGGAAGGGATCCATGGATTGAATCCAAAGTTGGTCGAGAGTGTCCCGGAAGATAAGATCTACCGGATATATATCTCTGATTTAACCCAGCTGAATCTTGATCGGCATAATCGGGTTTCTACAACAGACACTCGTTTACTGCGGAGGATCGTGCGGGATGCCAGGACAAGGGGATATACCTGCCAGGAAACTATCCAGAGATGGGAGTCTGTACGGCGCGGAGAGAAAAGGTATATTTTCCCATATCAGGAGAATGCAGATCTGATGTTCAATTCCGCACTGGTGTATGAGCTGGCTGCATTGAAATCTTTAGCGGAACCCCTTCTAAGACAGGTTCCTTTTGGCAGTAATGAACATATTGAAGTAAAAAGGCTCTTAGCACTTTTGGATTGGTTTCTACCGCTTGATACTGAATTGATCCCGGATAATTCACTGCTAAGGGAATTCATTGGTGGTTCGATCCTTAAGGGATTTAAAATTTGGCAAAGGAAATGAAATAAAAAATGGCAAAAAAGAAGAAAAATGAAGTAAATTATTTATTGATTTTGGTTGTTTTATTGGTGATAGTGATCGCAATAAGTGTAATTCAGAATGAGAGAAGAGATATTATGACAAGTTTTCCAATACCGGATATGAATAAAATGGTAACAACTGATACAGGACTGCAGTATCAGGACTTTGAAGTTGGAACAGGCGATGAAGCAGCTCCTGGAGATACAGTTTCTGTGCATTACACAGGCTGGCTGATGGATGAGACCAAGTTTGATTCTTCACTAGACAGAAATCAAGCCTTCGAGTTTCAACTTGGAGCTGCAATGGTGATCAGAGGTTGGGACGAGGGTGTGCAGGGTATGCAAGTAGGTGGAAAGAGATTGCTGGTTATTCCATCAAATCTTGGGTATGGAACACAGGGAGCCGGTGGTGGATTGATCCCACCGAATGCATCTCTGGTCTTTATGGTTGAGTTACTTGAAATTAAGTAAGAAATAATTAAATAAAAAACGCTGGCATTCGCCAGCCTTTTTTTGTATTAGAGGGATGCTATTATAGCTTCTATTAATTGATTTTCTCTTGTTCAGGCGTACACCTATGAGGAATAAGGTTGTGATTTACATCCTAACTCCCGATTTGGTATAGTGGTTCTCTGATTACTTCAATCAGTTTATGGTTAATTCGGCCCTTTTGGATTAATTCCATCCCTGCCTGTCTCACAGCGAGTAGCACCTGCTCACCTGCCTCGGTAAGTTGCTCATCTTCCAGCATCCTGGCTGCATGTGGTCGCAAAATTGCCCCCCCAAATTCTACGCTCATCGTCGCTGAAAGATCCTCAACCAGTGAAACAACATGATTGAAGTTCTCAATCTCATACCAGCCTCCCGTGGATACCAGCACGATCTTTTTTATGGCCACATCCTCCCGCAAGAGCGCCCGGGTTCGTCCTTCCCGGTGCTCTAGCTTTGGCCATATTAATGGAACTAGCCTGTTGATGAATGTAACCATTTTCCCCGGCATGGGAACATAGATCGGGGTTGCCAGGATCAAAATTTCAGCTTCCCTCAGTTTTGGGTACAGCATCTGCATATCATCCTGATTACAGCAGGCGCCCGGTTCTTCCCGCCAGCAATACATGATTCCGCAATCACAATGCTGAAGATCAAGCTCTTTTGTAAAAAACAGCTCCACAGAACCACCTGCCTCCTTGATCCCCTCAACAAACATGTTTAAAATCCGTTGTGTATTTCCCGTTTTCCCCCGGGGGCTGCCATTGATAACAAAGATTTTTGCCATCATCCTCCTCCTCAAATCAACCGTAAAAACTAATTCTTCCCATTCCTATTATATATTGAGTTTAGAGCACGCCAGCGCAATCAATCGTCTTCTGCATCCGGATGATGATCCCAACGACCAAACCCAGAGAGACCAGATCAGATACAATTCTCCAAAGTTGGTCATCAAATGAATTGGGTAAAAAAGCTTTGGGAAGAATCAGTAAAATCTCTTTCAAATAATTTAGAACAATTCAATTATATGTAAAAAAAGGCTGGCACTCGCCAGCCTTTTTTGTTTTAGAGGGATGCTTTTATTGCTTCCGCTAATCGTTTGACACCTTCCTTGATCTCATCAGGGTTGGAGACTGAGAAATTCAGGCGTAGGGTGTTCTTCCCTCCGTCATTTGGATAGAAGGGGGAACCTGGAACAAAAGCAACCTTCTTTTCAATCGCAACTTGTAATAAATCTTCAGCGTTGATCTGCTCTGGGAGTGTAACCCAGAGGAACAAGCCGCCCTCTGGCTTTGTCCATGAAGTACAAGCGGGGAAATGTTCTTCCAGGGAGTCGAGCATAACCTGGCGTCTTTCGCTGTAGGTCTTCTTGATCATTTCGATATGTTTTTCAAGGAAACCATCTTTCGCTGTTTCGTAAGCGACCATCTGGATTAGGGTAGACGTGTGAAGATCTGTGCCTTGTTTCGCATAGACAAGCTTCTGAATCACTTCTTTTGGCCCTATGGTCCAGGCTAAACGAATGCCGGGGGCAAGTAATTTCGAGAATGTGCTCAGGTAGATCACATTTCCGTCATAAACATCACCACCCGGATTTCTGAACTTGTCATCCATGCAGAGAATTGAAGGGATATGTTCACCTTCGTATCTAAGCTGACCGTATGGGTCGTCTTCTATGATCGGGATTCCGTGTTTATCCGCAATTTCAAGGATCTTCTGACGTCGGTCCTGCGGGATGGTTTTTCCTGTGGGATTTTGGAAAGAAGGCAGAATATAGGCCAGCTTAATTCCGTAACGCAGTGCTTTTTCAAATTCTTCAGGGATTATGCCATTTTCATCAGTTTCAACCTGAACATACTCAACACCGTAGCTGTTCCAGGCTTGAAGTGCTCCCAGGTAGGTGGGTGCTTCAACAATGATCTTGTCACCGCGATTCAGGAATATCTTACCGATCAGATCAAGCCCCTGCTGTGATCCATTTGTGAAGATAACATTCTCGCGCTCAATTTTCAATCCCTGCTTTGCCATATCAGCAACAACCCAATCTCTAAGAGGGTTATAGCCTTCAGTAGTGCTGTATTGGAGTGCAAGGGGGCCTTGTTCATCCAATACTTTGCTTGAAGCTATTGTAAATTCTTTTATCGGGAAAACATCTGGTGCTGGGAGACCGCCTGCAAAAGATATGATGTCCGGCTGCTGCGTGAATTTGAGTATCTCGCGGATCACCGAGCTCATGATCTTCTTGGTTCTATGGGCAAATCTAGCTTCCCAATGAGTTTTCATAAACATTTTCTCCTTGTGTGTTTATATATATTTTTCATAAAAAAAGCTCTCTATAAGTTTATAGAGAGCTTTGCTTCATTATTTACGGAAACCTGCTAAGAATAATTGCCATGGTAGGTATGTATATTTTATCACCATGTTCTAGTAATGCGGGTGCAATTGCTGGTTTTTCAGATGCTGATTGGAAGATGAATATCGAGCTGCCTTTTTTGGCATCTTTTATGTTGATGATCGCCTGCCCAGTCAGTAATCCGTCTGCGTCAACTGCACAGCTGGTTACTGAACCGATCACCTTTCCGCGTTTATCTACTACAGGATCACCATTGTGTGCCATGCGGGTACCTTTTTCAGGGAAGCGGAACCTGACCAGTTTTTGCTTTCTATTGGCTTCCTGGACAAGGAAGGCATCCCGACCAATGAACCATGGTTTGTAAGTTTTTACATACTTTCTGAAACCTGCAAATCCAACACCGTAGTTCTGATCACCGCCCATTTCATGGCCGTAGAGGGGCAGCCCGGCTTCTGTGCGGAGGGAATCTCTGGCAGCAAGCCCAATCGGTTTGAGCCCATGCGCTTCGCCGACTTTTAGCAGCGCGTTCCAGAGTTCTACCAGCTTGTCCGGGTGGACGAAAAGTTCGAATGCCATCTTTTCACCAGTGTATCCAGTCCGGGATACAACAAGGTCAATGCCACCGACCACTGCGTCACAAAGGCGGGTGCGTTTAAGTTTCTTGATGCGTTCTTTGGTTTCAGTATCGCAGCCAAGCGCAAGCAGGATGTCTCTTGATCTAGGGCCTTGAAGAGCGAGGTCAACACGCATATCATCTCCAGCTGATTTATGTCTCAGATTTCGAAGAATAACATCTTTGCCAAAAGTCTTGGCTGATGGTTGTTTTCTATCTATAAGGACATTGCCATCTTTTACAGCATTCAGCCATGCCCAGTCTTTGTCATCGTTGGATGCGTTCACCACAACCAGATATTTCTCTTCTGCCCTGCGGTAGACCAGCAGGTCGTCGATCACATTTGCGTCCGGGTCGAGGAAGTGAGTGTAGAGTGATTCGCCAACATCCAATGCGCTGATGTCATTGCCGCAGACACTGTCGAGGAACTGGCTGGCTTGCGGGCCTTCTGCCTGGTAAACGCCCATGTGCGAAACATCAAACAGGCCAGCGGACTGCCGGACTGCGAGATGCTCTTCGACCACTGAGGTATACCAGACCGGCATATCCCAACCTGCAAATGGACCCATCTTGGCTCCAAGGTCGCGGTGGGTCTGGTTGAGAGGTGTTTGCAGAACCTCGTCACTTTCCTTTTCTTCCCATTTAAATTCCGGGAGAGGTTTTCCTTCTGAATCACTGCAGCCGATAAAGTATGGTTTGGTGATCTTGATAGCTGCGTTTGAATTAATAGCATCCGGTTCAGAGCAAGGCTCAACAGCGATCGGGCCGGGGAGCTTGCGCAGCAGGTCTTCATCGAACTTGATGAACCCGTCTGAAAGGTCTCGCAGCCATGCTGCTGTCAATCCGGCATTTTCTGAAGCTACGCTCAATTTATATTTCTTCGCTGAGGTCTTCGTGAGAGTGGCTTTGATCTCTTTGCCAGAGGCAACAAATGGGGTTGGCTGGGAATCTTCAACTTTC
>JAUWSD010000165.1 GCA_030610225.1 Chloroflexota bacterium | reverse complement strand
GTTTATGAATCATTAAATATGGCCTCATTATGGGATGCCCCGGTTCTCTTCGTGGTAGAAAATAACCGCATCGCCCAAACCACACCAACCGAACTGAGCATCGCCGGAAAGATTCCATCCAGATTTGAAGCCTTTGACATCACAACTACCGAACTGGAAACATCCGATGTAGAAGAAATTTCATCAGCCTCAGACAGGATCATCTCTGAGATCAGGAGAACAAATAAACCCCAGGCACTTATCATTCATACATATCGCTTTGGCCCACATTCAAAAGGTGACGATACCCGCTCCCAGGAAAAAGTTGAACAGCTGAAACAGGAACACGACCCGCTCAGCATACTGGCTCCAAGTATTGATCCTGACCAACTGAAGAATATCACTGCTGAAGTTGAGGAAGAGATCAACAAAGCCTTCGATCTGGCAATATCAGATCCATTTGGTGAAACAATATGAGTACATATCTCGAATCCCTGAACACCCACCTGCATCAGTTAATGGACGCTGATGAGCGCGTATACCTGCTTGGTGAAGACATCCTCGATCCCTATGGCTCTGCCTTCAAGGTTTTCAAAGGTCTCTCAACAAAACACCCATCCCGCGTCCTCACTACACCCATTTCCGAAGCTGGTTTTATCGGTATTGCTGGAGGGATGGCCCTGCGGGGTCTGCACCCTGTCGTTGAGATCATGTTCGGTGATTTTCTGACCCTCGCAGCGGACCAGATCATCAACAGCATCACCAAATTTAATTGGATGTACAACGATCAGGTAAATGTACCGATGGTAATCCGCACACCCATGGGTGGCAGACGGGGATACGGAGCCACACACAGTCAATCGCTGGAAAAACATTTTCTGGGTGTCCCCGGTTTAGTAGTCCTCTCACCCTGTCTCTTTGGCAGCCCCGGAAAATTGCTGGCGGATGCAATAACCATAACAGACCGCCCGGTTCTATTCATCGAAAATAAATCAATGTACTCAATGAAGTTATTGACAGATGCCCATATTCCAGACATGCATCTGGAAACATACACCGACACAGTCCATCCAAGCTACAAATTGAGCTTCAAGAACACCCCTGCTCCAAAGATTACTATCACTGCCTATGGACACATGGCAGAACTCGCCAGGCAGGCTGCTTTGGAACTCGCTTATGAGCACGAGATCTTTACCGAGATCATCATCCCAACCCAGCTTTCCCCCTTCAACATAGAACCCATTATCTCATCTGCTCACACAACAAATAAGCTTCTGACACTTGAAGAGGGTGGGCGAACTCTTGGCTGGGGCGCAGAAGTGATAGCCAGGGCAAAAGAAGCTCTTGGTGCAGAATTGATCATGGCACAAAGAGTTGCCACCGCCGATTCGCCCATCCCCGCAGCCGTGGATCTCGAAGACCAGGTCCTCCCCAACACCGCAGATATTGTACAAACAGCCCTTAAAATGGTTTAATTCAAAAGATGACTAATCTAATAGAATTGATTTTCCCCCTCCTGAATCCTAACGAGCCTGAAGCTATCCTGACGGCTGTTCATATTTCCGAAGGTCAGCACATCAAGCCCGACGACTTGCTCTACACCCTTGAAACCACAAAAGCCGCCTCTGACATCGAAGCAGAGGACAGCGGGTACATTCTCGGCATCCAGAAAAAGATCGGCAGTTCCGTTTCTGCAGGTGAGGTCTTCGCCTACTTGTCCGACGACCCAAATTGGATACCCCCTGTATTTCCAGAGGAAACCGCCGACGAAACAATTCCCAGTGAACTTCGCATAACGCGCCCCGCCCTCGAGCTGGCTCAGCAGCACGGCCTTGAGCTTGATTCCCTGCCCAAAGATATGATGCTCACGAGATCATTTATCCTGGACTTAATCTCACAGGACTCGGACATAGGAGAATTTGACCCGACTTCCATAATCGTATATGGCGGTGGCGGGCATGGCAAATCAGTGATCGATCTTCTCAGAGCAGAAGATAAATATAAGATCGTGGGGATCATCGACGACGGAATTCAGGCTGGCACAGAGATTATGGGCGTTCCAGTTCTGGGCGGTAAAGATAAACTGCCGGGGTTATACAAAGAAGGTGTTCGCCTTGCCGTCAACGCAGTCGGAGGGATCGGGAATATTTCCAGTCGCGTCAATGTCTTCAACCTGCTGGATCAGAACGGTTTTGAATGCCCCGCTGTCATCCATCCCACAGCCTTTATTGAACCCTCAGCCCAATTATCTCCAGGCTCACAGGTATTTCCCCTGGCCTATATCGGCTCAGAATCTGAGATCGGCTTTGGAAACATCATCAACACCGGCTCTATCATCTCCCATGACTGCAAGCTGGCTGCTTATGTCAACATCGCTCCCGGTGCCATCCTTGCCGGCGCTGTCTCAGTTGGAGAAGGTTCATTACTCGGCATGGGAGTCACAATTAACCTGAATGTTAAGATCGGTGAAGGCTGCAGAGTTGGAAATAGCTCTACAGTAAAATCTGACCTGCCAGGCGGGAAAATAGTCCGTGCTGGCGGTATCTGGCCAGAATGACCCTGATAATCAATCGCTAAATTTCATATTATAATTTTTAACAGCAATCTAAATATTACAGGAAATCTATATGAGTGATCTAATTCCAGATCTATGGGAATATATCCTTTCTGAGAACCCGGACCAGATTAGGGAAGCATTCCACAAATTAAACCCAAAAGAACAACAACATGTCATTGAGCATTTATACAAAATGTCCACTGAACCGGGTTGGCATCCATTGCAGATACGATCTGCTCAAGTAGCTTATAAAGTACTTGAAGGCAAAAAGTCCCTGGAGAATAAAAATGGATCTTAAAGAATTAACTCTGGCATTCAACAGGTTCATTGAGCTGAAAGGTTGGTACGAAGAAGACAGCCCTAAGCCCCAGACATCCAGGAACATGGCTCAGTCCATCTCCATCGAAGCTGCTGAGATTCTTGAGTTATATCAGTGGCAGGATGAAGTACCCGATAAGGAAGCATTGGCTGACGAATTGGCAGATGTTACCCTGTATCTATTACAATTAGCCAATCTTAACAAGATCGATCTCGAAGAAGCAATTCTGGCTAAGATCAAGAAGAATTTCCAGAGACACTGGGATGAAGAATAAGCACTAAGGAGCAATTATGCGCATAACTGTATTTGGCGGCTCAGCACCAAAACCAGGAGAGCCTGCATACCAGGAAGCATATGAACTGGGAAAGCTGATCAGCACTGCAGGGCACACAGTTCTGACGGGCGGATATATCGGCACGATGGAAGCAGTCTCCCGCGGTGCATCTGAGAACGGCGGCCATGTCATCGGCGTCACATGCCAGCAGATCGAATCATGGAGACCCGTCTCACCCAATAAATGGGTAGCAGAAGAAATGCGTTTTGAAACCCTGCGGG
>JAUWSD010000033.1 GCA_030610225.1 Chloroflexota bacterium | reverse complement strand
TCAATGCCTGTTTGATGAAATTAGGGATCGCCCGACCGTCGTCCAGCCGCATTCTCTCCCCATAGGTGTTGAATATGCGGACAATACTGGAATTTACTTTATGGTATCGGTGATATGCCATTGTCAATGCTTCAGCAAAGCGTTTGGCTTCATCATATACAGCTCGTTCACTTATAGGATCAACGTTGCCCCAATATGATTCTTTCTGTGGATGTTCAAGCGGGTCTCCGTAGATTTCGCTAGTGGAAGCCAGGAGAAAACGGCTTTTATTCGCCAGTGCTACTCCCAGCATATTATGCGTTCCCAACGCACCAGCCTTCATGGTCTGGATCGGTAAATTCACATACCCATAAGATGATGTAGGGTTAGGGCTGGCAGGAGATGCAAAATGCATCACATAATCAACATGTCTAGGGACAAATATATAATTAGAAACATCATGGCGGACGAATGAAAAATCAGGATCATCAGAAAAGCCTGCCAAATTCTTTGGATCACCAGTGATGAAATTATCCATCCCGATCACTTCATATCCTCTGCCCAGCAGCCTTTCACAAAGATGTGACCCTAAAAACCCGGCAGCCCCTGAGATCAATACTCTTTTCTTCTTCATGATCATTTCCAATCTATTTCTATCGTCAATCCATCTGCGGTTAATTGATAAGTATCGCCAGTTTTAATATCCACGATCCAAATATTCCTGTGATAGAGCAATGCGATCATTGGATCGCCATCCTTTGACCATTCAATGGATTGAGGATCTAACCCGGGCAATCCGATTTCCGGAAAAATGGATTCCTGGTTTGAACCATCAATATCAACCAAATTCAACCTATATTCACTGTTGACACTATCAGTCGCCTGAAGTGCCTGCATATAAGCAATAAAAGTCTGTGTCTCCCCGCTATCCAAAGAATATTCGTGCGATATTATAGGTGATCCAAATATCCCCACACTCTCGACCAGTGTTAATTTTATGCCGCTTTCCAGATCATAGAACTTGATCTCGAAGTTGACCGATTCTGGATTGTCAGAGAGACTGTTTTCATTAGCCAAACCTGTATAAAAGAAAGATTTGGAATTCTTATTCCAGCTCAGGTCAGGTACCCAGGCCCAATCCCCAGAGGTTTGATATGGGGAAAAATTGAAAACATCAGTCAGTATCCGATCATACAGATCAAATAATTGGATGCTATCTGGTTTTATGATCAATACACGATCACCATTTGGAGAAATTTTAAAATCTGCCCCCCACCAACTATATAGTCCGCTTGTATTCTCTTCGATCAACAGGATCGGAGGAGACACTCTTTCTTCTTCATCGTGGAAACTGCGGTAGATCAGGTTGTTATAAGCCTGCCACCCAGGAGAAGCGAGTGATTTCTCAACAGTGCTGTATAAGATTCCATAAGATTCATCGGGTATCCAGGCAGCAAAATGGATCACGTTCTCAATATTCATCGGGATCGGATCACCCTCTTCTATCAGATTCACAACCCATAATGAGTTTATTACCTCGTCACTTTCTTCACTTTGGGAAAACAGTAGCCATTTACCGTCCGGTGATATCTCAAACACCCACCCATCCAAATTGCCATTCAAAACTATTGGCCTTCGGTTACCGGTGTTACCCTCCATCAACCAGGCATTACCTCCGGAAATATATGCTATCTTCCCTGAAATGCTGAATACTTCCAGTGGTGTCTGGCTGCCAACCCTGATGATCTCATCATCAGCTTCGTCAACTGTCACCACTTTCACAATACCTTCAGACACCTCTACCCCGTTTTCAAATACTTTTCGGTATGTAGTCTCCTGAAGCCCGTTTACTCCAGGCTGCATCAGGCGCTGTTCGCCTTCAGGTAATTCACCATCTCTTATTATCTTTGTTTCGTATGGGATCACACTTTCTTCGATCCAATATTCTTCTGTCACGCGGATGATGCTTATTTCCATCCCCTCGGAAACTACTGTGTAAAGTGGAGGTTCGCTTCTGTCTAAAGCTGAGAGTTCAATATTTGAGCTCTCGATCGTATCCCGAACTGTGCTTCCTGCCGATACTGTAAGCCCCTGTTTTGTACCATTATCGTATACAATTACATTTAGATCGGCCTGTTGAACCTGCGGTCCCGCGCAAGCCGAGAGCAGCATCAAAAGAAATATTGAAGATATGCAAAATCTCAATATTTTAATTATTAATGTGATCATTTTTTGATTCATGGGCTGGTATAATCTCTTTTTAGAAAATATATTTCCACAGGCAAATTATAGCATGGCAACAGAAAATCAAACTCAGATAAACAAGCAAGAAAATGGCTCCTTGGGCAGCAGAATTGAAGCGATTCTTTTTGTATCCTCAATACCTGTGACGATCAGTCAACTCTCGGTTGCTTTGGATACCACTACGCGGCAAATAGAGAAAGCACTATTTAAACTTGAAGATAATCTAAAAAACAGGGGCATAACGATCTCTTTTCACCGTGGAAAGGTGCAGCTGACAACAAACAAGGATTATTCCGCAGATATTGAAAAATTCCTCGAGATCGAGAGGACAACAAAATTAAGTAGAGCTGCGCTCGAAACATTGGCGATCATTGCATACCAGCAGCCTACTACCAGACCATATGTGGACGCCATCCGAGGTGTTAATAGCGAAGGTGTAATTCACACCCTGCTCAACCGGGGATTGATCGAAGAGAGCGGACGAACTGAGGGGCCAGGAAGACCGATCCTATATCTGACCACAGAAGAATTCCTCCGGCATTTTGGTCTCCGCTCATTGGATGATCTTCCACCACTGGACCTGACAGTTAAACCCGAGTCGGAAAGCGAAGAAATCCACGCCCAATTACCACTGCACTCCAACCTGTTAAAGGAATGATATGAGCGAAGAACGAGTTCAAAAGATATTGGCACACGCTGGTTTTGGTTCAAGGCGTGCCTGTGAAAAATTTATTGAGGCTGGTCGGGTCCGAGTTAACGGCAAGAGGATCAAGCTGGGAGATAAAGCTGACCCACTCAAGGATGAGATCATCTTCGATGGTCAGGTCATAAAAGGTGGAACAAAAAAAGTTTATATTGCTCTCAACAAACCAAGAGGTGTTCTCTCATCCACAGTTGCCCAAGCAGATATTCAAACTGTCCTTGACCTTGTTCCATCCTCAAAAGGGCTATACCCTGTTGGCAGACTGGACCTGGACAGTGAAGGGCTTATCCTCCTGACCAATGATGGTGAGCTCACAAATTTGCTCACTCACCCACGTTATGAAAAAGAAAAGGAATATAAAGTCCTGGTTGCAAAAAAACCGGACCAGAAACAGATCGAAACATGGAGGAGAGGTGTTGTTCTGGCAGATGGTTTTAAAACTGGAAGCATAGATGTCTTTTTTGACAAATCTAAAGGTAAAGGTGCCTGGCTTAAAGTTGTCATGAAAGAAGGACATAAAAGACAGATCCGGGAAACTACTCGTGTGCTGGGACTTCCCGTTGTAAAATTAATCCGCGTCAGGTTCGGCAGCTTAACTTTAGGAGGATTAAAGCCTAAAGAATACCGCCACCTTACAGACAAAGAAGTAAAACAATTAAAATTAAGATCCTGATAACATTTTTGAAATCAATTGAAAATTAATAGGAGCAATCATGAGTTCAGGCTCAAAAAATGATCAAGCCCATTTCGATTCAAACGACCAGAAGATTCTCCCGATCAATAAAACAACCCTAATATTCATTATCGTCATCCTTGTTGCCCTGGTCTCAAGATTCTATGATCTTGAAAGCCGGGCGATGAGCCATGATGAAAGTTTACATACCTATTATTCATGGTTACTCACTGAGAATGGAAACTACAGCCATAATGCAATGATGCATGGGCCATTCCAATTCCATATGGTGGCTGGCGCTTTTGCTATCTTCGGCGATAATGATTTCACTGCCAGAATACCAGCTGTCTTATTCAGTGTTGCTGCAATTGCATTCCTTTGGAAATATAAAGAATATCTCGGGAAAACAGGGGCGATGGTAACCGCTGTTCTATTTACGATCTCCCCCTATTTGATGTACTACGGGCGCTATGTCAGGAATGAAGCCTTTGTTATGTTCCTGAGCGTGGTAAGCGTTTGGGCAGTCTGGAAATACCTTGATAAAGGTGAGAATAAATATCTATATGTGCTTTCAGCAATGACTGCCATCCATTTCGCCACTAAGGAAACTTCTTTTATCTTCACAGCTCAAATATTAATTTTCCTGGGGATCCTCTTCCTGTTTGATGTCATCAAAATCCCTTGGAAATCAAAGAAATTACAGCAAGCATTTTATATTGCCCTTGCTGCCGCCTTCTTTTTCCTGATAATCACCTTCTACCTCAAAGGTTTCACCCTTGCTGATGGCACAATGCCTGCCCCGATCAACCTTCTGGGATTATCACTTCAAGGGTTCATGCTTCCGCTCATTATTGTCGTCATTTCAATCGCAGCAGCCCTTGCATCCTTATTTAAAGGATTAGATACAAATTTACTCAAAAGGGTACGAAGTTTTGAGATCATTATTTTAACCATAACCCTGATCCTCCCCCTCCTTGTAGCACTGCCGGTTTCGATGGCTGGCTGGGACCCGCTTGATCTTTCAACAATGGTCGAAAAGGTGATCTTCGGTACACCATACACGATCCCCCAATATTTTGTCTGGGTTGCAGCAATCGTGATCCCTTTCTTCATAATTTCTATCGTTTTCGGACTGTGGTGGAATAAGAAACAGTGGATCATCAATGCATTGATATTTTATGGCATTTTTGCAGTTCTTTATACGACCGTCTTCACAAACGGAACAGGTTTCCTCTCAGGATTGGTCAGCTCGCTTGGATATTGGCTCAAACAACAGGAAGTTGCCCGTGGTGGGCAGCCCTGGTATTACTACATCCTGGTTCAAATCCCCATTTATGAATATTTAGCTGCTACTGGTGTCCTTTTCGCCCTTGGGTTTGCGGTCAACAAGATCAAAATTTTCCAAAAGAATGAAACATTAGAAGAGTCACCCGAAATTGATTACACACTCTCAACGATCAAAGGTGAAAATCTGGGGGTGATTTTCCTGATCTTCTGGACCTTTACGAGTCTGTTTGCCTACACTGTTGCCGGGGAACGCATGCCCTGGCTGACTGTCCATATTGCCATACCGATGTTGATGCTCACTGGCTGGGCGATCGGAATCATTATTGACAGGATTAACTGGAGAGAGCTCAAAAATAAACAGGGCCTCCTGTTCGTTGCAATGCTTCCGATCCTGGCCATCAGCCTTCAACGCTTATTCAAGAGTTTATCCAGTGAAATAAAACCATTCCAGGGTAATTCCCTTGTTCAAATGGGGATCACCAATAATTTCATCTTTTCATTCCTCACCTTCGCTGCTGCCAGTTTCGTGATCAATTACATAATCAAGAAATATGAATGGAAAAGAATCGAGTTATTTGACACCCTATTCATATCCTTATTCACCGCCCTCGCCCTGCTCACAACCCGTACTGCTATCATGGCAAATTATCAGAACTATGATATGGCCACTGAATTTCTCGTATACGCCCACTCAGCACCGGGTGTCAAAGAAGTCATTCGCCAAATTGAAGAAATATCGTATGAGCTTACTGATGGTTTGAATATTGAGGTCGGCTTTGACAGTGATGTTTCCTGGCCGATGAGCTGGTATTTCCGGAATTATCCAAACCAGAAATTCTACGGCACCAATCCAACTTCCACACTGAGGTCTGCCCCGATCATCGTGGCTGGGCGGGAGACCTATGGCAAGATCCAGCCCATCGTTTCAAGTGGATATTATGAATTCGAATATATCAGGATGTGGTGGCCGATCGAAGACTATCGCGATCTCACCCTGCAAAAAATATACCAATACCTGACAACTACTGAGATCAGAGCTGGATTATTTGATATCTGGCTGAACAGGGATTACGATCAATATTGGCAGGCCGTTGGAAAGAGCAATACCATTTCTACATGGTCACCTTCCGACCCGATGCGCCTGTACATCCGCAAAGATGTTGCAGCCATGATCTGGGAATATGGTGTCAATGCTGAAAGCGAGCCTGTCTTCCAGGATCTTTACACTGAGAGCATGCTGGATATTTTCCCCGACTCTCAATTGGAGTTCGACCTATCCGGTCCTCGTGGATTGGCAGTCGCGCCAGATGGCAGGTTGTACCTAGCTGATTCTAATAATCACCGCATCCTGGTCATTGAAGATAATGAAATCGTGAACGAATGGGGATTCTACTCAACAAATTCTGCTGGACAGACTGCGGAGGATGGAGGATTCTCCGAGCCATGGGGCGTCGCTGTTTCACCAGATGGAGAATTCGTGTATGTCACTGACACATGGAATCACAGGATCCAGAAATTCACATCTGAAGGCGAACATATTGACACATGGTCCACACTGAAAACAGAAGAAGCGATTAAAACTTTCTGGGGGCCGCGTGATATTACCGTGGATCAGGATGGGAAC
The DNA here is from genome assembly GCA_030610225.1 of Chloroflexota bacterium. GTDB lineage: Bacteria > Chloroflexota > Anaerolineae > Anaerolineales > UBA11579 > JABJGH01. The sequence continues at coordinate 2,789 of JAUWSD010000033.1, read as the reverse complement.
GTCTACTTTTCAGATACTGGCAACAAACGCATTGTAGTTGTAGATCAGAACGGAAAATATATCACTGAGATCGGTGCTGCTGGAATATTTGACGAACCTGTTGGACTGGCGATTGACCCAACTACAGGCAAGCTGTTCATTGCCGACACCTGGAACCAGAAGATCCAGGTCTACGATCGGACCCTAAGCGGAGATTTCATCAGCGCTGATAGCTGGACCATCGACGGATGGTACGGCCAGTCGATGTTAAATAAACCGTTCATCAGCGTAAATCATGATGGCCTGGTTTTCGTGTCAGATCCTGAGAATTCACGCGTGATCGTGTTCACCACCGACGGTGAATACAAGTACAGCTTTGGAAACAGTACAGGTCATCAGATCGGATTCCCAATCGGTGTTGGCGCTGACAAAGATGGCATCTGGGTCAGTGACGATCTCAATAACCGGCTGCTCCACTACCCTAATATTTCAGAGTGATCATTACAGGTTTTGATTCACTTTCTGGATATTCCCTGCATGGTATAATTTTTCCCGGCGTCATTTTTAGACGCAAATTCAATCCAAGAGAAGATAATGAAATTACACGAATATGTTTCAAAACGACTCTTCGCGAAATACGGTGTCCCGATCCCAAAAGGTGATATAGCAACAACCGCAGATGAAGCGAAGAATATTGCCGCGGACCTGGGCGGCAAAGTAGTTGGAAAATCTCAGGTTCTGGTTGGTGGAAGAGGCAAAGCTGGAGGTATCAAAGTAGTTGATAGCCCTGAGCAAGCTTACGATGCTGCAAAGGAGATCCTGAACCTTGAGATCAAAGGTATTCCCGTGGACCTGGTCTTGATCGATGAAGCATCATCCATTCAAACCGAGATCTACCTGGGGATCACTAATGACCGGGCTGCCAGAAAGCCGGTCATGATGGCTTCTGCTGCAGGCGGTGTTGATATCGAAGAAGTCGCTGCAAAAACTCCTGAGAAGATCATCAAAGCCCATATTGACCCAGTGCTGGGCTTAATGGCTCACGACATACTGGAGCTGGCTTTGGGAATCGAACTCAAGAGCGAGCTGTGGATTGAGTTTAAAAATATAGCAAAAGGACTTTGGAAAGCATTCAAGAATTATGATGCCACATTGGCTGAAATTAACCCCCTGGTCATCACCGGTGATGGTCATCTGCTCGCGCTTGATGGCAAGATGCTGATCGATGACAGCGCCCTTTTCAGGCATGCCGACCTGCTGGAAATGCAGAAAAGCACTGAAGCACATCAGACAGAGGTGGATGCAAAAGAGTATGGGCTGACCTATATCAAACTTGACGGCGATATCGGCTGTATGGTCAACGGTGCGGGGCTTGCTATGGCAACCATGGATATCATCAAACATTTTGGCGGAGAGCCAGCCAACTTCCTTGATATTGGCGGCGGCGCAGATGAGAAAATGGTAGCAGCGGCATTGAAGATCATCATCTCGGATCCCAATGTCAAAACGATCCTGATCAATATCTTCGGCGGTATCACACGATGCGATCTGGTTGCGAAAGGTATCCTAGCAGCACTGGAAGAAGTCAAGACTGACCTTCCGATCATCATTCGCCTGGTTGGGACAAATGCTGAAGAAGGAAGAGAACTAATAGCTAAGGCAGATATGATCACAGCAAAAACACTTGCTGAAGCAGCAGAGAAATCAGTTACAGCCGCAAAAGAGACTGCTTCCAGGGAGGCTTCATAATCATGAGTATCCTAATTAATAAGAACACCCGCCTTCTAGTCCAGGGAATCACTGGGCGTGAAGGATTATTCCACACAAAACAAATGCTTGAATACGGCACAAATGTAGTTGCTGGCACACGCCCCGGAAAAGGCGGCGAGTGGGTGCTCAATGGCAAAGTGCCTGTTTTCGATACAGTTAAAACAGCGGTAAAAGCAACTGGAGCGAACACCAGTGTCATCTTCGTCCCTGCCCGTTTTGCCCCAGATGAAATTTATGAGGCCGCAGACGGTGGTATTGAACTGGTAGTATGTCTTACAGAGCATATCCCGGTAAGAGATATGATGCGCGTCAAGTATTACCTGGACAAAAAAGGTGCCAAACTGCTTGGACCAAATTGCCCCGGACTATTATCACCCGGGCAATCAAAAGTCGGTATTATCCCCGGAAATATCGCTATAGAAGGGAATGTTGGTGTTGTTTCCCGCTCAGGTACATTGACCTATGAAGTTCTCTATGCCTTGAAGGAAAAGGGCATCGGCTCCAGCACCTGTGTTGGTATCGGTGGCGACCCCGTCAATGGCATGAATTTCATCGATGTGCTGAAACTATTCGAAGAAGATCCACTGACCGAGCAGATCGTTATGATCGGTGAAATTGGTGGATCAGATGAAGAGAAAGCGGCAGCCTACATAAGCAAGAATATGACCAAACCGGTCTTCGGCTTCATCGCAGGCTTGACCGCCCCTCCCGGCAAGCGGATGGGACATGCCGGGGCGATCGTCGAAGGCGGCGAAGGCACGGCAGCTGAAAAGATCAAAGCACTTGAATCCGCTGGCGTGCGGGTTGCGTCCCACCCGGAAGAGATCGTAGACCTGATCCAGCAGACAAAATAAGAAAACATCAAATCAGTCTAATTCAATCCCTTCCCATTAAATTGTGTGGAAGGGATTTTTATTACTCCCCAAAATAACTAATTGGCTGCTTTTTTTAAATAATATAGTTAGACGGTTGTGATTTGTTTTACATAGGAGGAACTCAAATGAAACACTATAGGTTGCATTCGGATGATCCGGAATATC
>JAUWSD010000084.1 GCA_030610225.1 Chloroflexota bacterium | reverse complement strand
GGAACGGCATCCTTTTGGGCGACTATATTTCATTCTATATGGCGATTGCATATGAAATTGATCCAACACCCGTCCCAATGTTAATTGAGCTGAAAAGTAAACTCAAAGCTGCCTAACTATATTAAAACAAAAACACCTGATGAAAATTCATCAGGTGTTTTTTTATCCACAATTTCAATTATTCTTCTGTATATTCAGTTGGTTCGATCTCGATCGGTTCTTCGGGAATGATCAACATCATAACGATGTAAACTAAAACTCCTGATCCAGCGCCAAGAAGCATCAAAACAAAGATCAATCTGAAAATAATTGGATCAACATTGAAAAAATCGCCTAGACCACCGCAAACTCCACCGATCATTCTTTCTTTTTGAGACCTGTACAGTCTTTTGACTTCGCTTGTCATTTTATTTCTCCTATTAATTTTTACCTTACATCTTATATTACGATTATTTCAACAACAAGTTTCATAATTTTTCAAATAACTAATTGCTACTTATAGATATGCCTGATATACTCAGCAGAATTAATCCCAACAGGATAATGAATGCCATTTTTAGGTGAGATTGCAGCAATTGGAACTTCAATATGTTTCTCGATAGGGCCAACATTTTTCACGCTTGCTGGTCGAAAAACAGGTTCTGTCGTTGTTAATCGTTCCCGCCTCCTGATTGCTGCCCTGATCTTAATGGCCGTTCACTGGGTAATGTATGGAACCCCCCTCCCCTTTGATGCTGGCCCAGATCGCTGGATCTGGTTCACTCTATCTGGGGTACTCGGATTAACCCTTGGAGACGCAGCACTGTTCCAGGCTTTTGTTATGCTTGGCCCCCGCATCACAATGCTGATTTTTGCAGTATCACCGATCTTTTCTGCAATATTTGGATGGTTCTTCTTTGGTGAAACCACAACCCTGTACCAGATCCTGGCTATATGTTTAACCCTTGGCGGTATTGCATGGGTAACAATTAATCAGGGCGATGAACTACCAAATAACCTTGACAGGAAATCATATTCGAAAGGTCTTTTCTTTGCGTTTATCGCAGCGATAGGCCAGGCCGTTGGCCTCTTCACAGCCAAGATGGGTTTGGTGGACAATTACTCAACCATCTCCGGGATCGTGATGAGGATGGTCACTGCTATGGTAGCTATTTGGATCTGGACCATCCTCTCAGGAAAAGCTAAAGAAACATATCAGACCTTAAAAGAAAATCCAACCGCGGTTAAATATATTTTTATCGCAACCTTAATCGGTCCAATCACAGGAGTGTGGCTGTCACTTGTCTCTGTTCAAGCTTCCTCGCTTGGTGTAGCCAGTACACTCCAGGCACTTCCCCCAATATTCCTGTTACCGATCAGTTACTTTGTCTTCAAAGAGAAGATTAACTCCAAAGCAATATTTGGAACTTTAATTGCTATTATTGGAGTTGGTCTCTTATTCCTAGTTTAGTGAATAGATCTGATTAAAAAATCCAATCCAATTTTCCATAGCAATTTGATATAATATGCACGCTTCAAAAATGATGGTGCCCCAAGTCTGTTGTCGGCAATATATGTCTGTGGATAACCATCAATATATAAACCACTTAAGGAGGCTTCATTATGCCCGTGAAGGGTTGGATCGAAGTCAATGATCTTTATTGTAAGGGGTGTGAATTATGTATCACAGCATGTCCAGTGGATGTAATCCAATTAGATTACTCTAGACTAACCCCAAAAGGATACCATCCTGCAATGTTGAAATCGGATGGATGTACAGGCTGTGGAATTTGTGCAGTGATCTGTCCAGATGCTGCCATTACAGTTTATAGAGAACCCAAAAAAGCAAAGGTGCCAACAGCTTAGGAGACTATGATGACAAAGAAATTACTCAAAGGAAATCATGCCTTAGCTGAAGCAGCTGTTCGAGCAGGATGTGAAGGTTTCTTCGGTTATCCGATCACTCCTTCCACAGAATTCCTCGAATACATGTCCTCCCGCATGCCTGAGCTCGGAAGAGCTTTTGTGCAGGCAGAAAGCGAAGTCGCAGCCATTAACATGGTCTATGGCGCAGCTTGTGCAGGGAAACGGACAATGACAGCATCATCAAGCCCCGGTGTGAGCTTAATGATGGAAGGTTTATCTTATATCGCCGGAACAGAAGTCCCAGCAGTACTGGTAAATGTGATGAGGGGCGGCCCAGGACTGGGAAACATTGCTCCCTCTCAAGGTGATTACAATCAAATGGTCAAGGGCGGCGGACACGGAGATTATTTCCCGATCGTTATTGCCCCTGCAAGTGTGCAGGAATCAATTGATTACACTATGCTCGCATTTGACCTTGCTGACAAATATCGCACTCTTGTGTATGTCATCGTTGACGGAAATATTGGTCAGATGATGGAACCAGCAGAAATGCCCCCAATGAGGGAAATTCCCACCGAAGCTCCGGATTGGGCAGTTACCGGTGCTGAAGGACGGGATCCGATTGCACTATCATCCATTTACATCGACCCATATGATGAAGAAGTCACCAACCTGCGTCTACTAAAGAAAAAGTTGGAGATCGAGAAAAACGAAGTGATCTTCAAAGAATTTTTCATGGAAGACGCCGAGATCGTTATTATCGGTTTTGGAACTGCTGGACGAATTAGTTTATCCGCAGTTCGTGAGGCTCGAGAACAGGGGATCAAAGTCGGCCTGATCCGACCAATTACATTATTCCCCTTCCCATTCGAGAGGATCGCGGAAGCCGCTGAACAAGCAAAATCTTTCCTCGTAGTTGAGATGAATACCGGCATGATGCTGGATGATATCCAGGTTGCAGTCAAAGGGAAGATCCCGGTTGAATTCTACGGACGCCTTGGTGGAGTTACTCCATTCCCGGATGAGATCCTTTCTGAGATCAACCGGATAAATGAAAATCCACCAACAGACCCGAATCTGGATGCAAGAGCAGATTGGGTAAAACGGTTAGAAAAAGCAATTGAAGGGAGCAATTAATGGCCACATTAACTACAGATCCCATTCAGGTTTACAAGAGACCTGTTGGCCTAACTGAGGTCCACTCACATTATTGTCCCGGTTGTACTCACGGGATTTCCCACCGCCTTATCGCTGAAGTTCTGGATGAAATGGGCCTTCGTGAGAAAACCATTGGTGTTGCACCTGTTGGCTGTTCGGTTTTTGCATATAAATACTTAAATACGGATTATGTTGAAGCAGCCCATGGGCGAGCGCCTGCGATGGCAACCGGAATTAAACGGGTAAGACCAGAAAATATCGTCTACACCTACCAGGGTGACGGTGACCTCGCATCGATTGGAATGGCTGAGATCATGCATGCAGCAGGAAGAGGTGAAAACATCACCGTGATTTTCATTAACAATGCAATTTACGGTATGACTGGTGGTCAGATGGCCCCCACCACCCTCCCTGGAATGAAAACCACATCTTCACCGAAAGGCAGAGATGTTGAAATGGCCGGTTTTCCGATCAAGATGTCTGAGATACTGGCAACTATGCAGGGATCAAGCTATATAGTAAGGCGAAGTTTGCATGACCCCGCCTATATCAGAAAATCTAAAAAAGCGATCCGCAAAGCTTTCGAAACACAGGTAAGAGGGATGGGATTCTCCCTGGTTGAATTGCTATCAACCTGCCCCACTAACTGGAAAGTCACTCCATATGAAGCGCTTCAATTCGTTGAAGACAGCATGATACCGGTATTTCCACTTGGAGATTTCAAAGTCCATCCTGAAATCGCGAAACTGAAGGTATAGGAGAAATTGATAAATGGAAACTAGTATTATTATTTCTGGCTTTGGTGGACAAGGGACTCTTTTTGCCGGGCAGGTAATAACATATGCCGCTATGGCTGCAGGCAAAGAAGTGACCTGGATCCCTTCATACGGTCCTGAGATGCGCGGTGGAACTGCCAACTGTACTGTTGTTATTTCTGACAACCGGATTGGCTCACCACTTGTCTTAAATCCAACAATTGTGATCGCGATGAATCAACCTTCATTGGAAAAATACGAATCATTAGTCGCCGAAGGTGGATACCTGATTGCAAATAAATCCTTGATCGAAAAAGATTTTTCACGCAGCGGAATCAATTCATATTTCATTCCAGCAAACGAACTTGCCGCAGAAATTGGAAACATGAAAATGTCTAGTATGCTCCTAACGGGAGCGATGGTTGAGATTACCGGTATCCTATCACTCGATCAGATTAAGACTGCCCTTGAAAACAATTTGCCGGCAAGACACAAAAAGACATTACCAATGAATTTCCAAGCAATTGACAAAGGTGCTGAATATATAAAAGAACTGGCTGCTGAAAAAGCGAAATAATCAAAAACATTAAAAGCCCTTCGCAATGAAGGGCTTTTTTTATATATAGTGATTACTTCTTAAATTTATCATTCCCAGGAAACATCACCGTACAATCCCTTTTTCCACCCTTTTGCTGCAAAATGTTCATATGCTGGTCTTTCTTCTCCAATTATTCCAGCAGGTCCGTGCCCGGGGAAAAATCGAGTATCGTCCGGCCATTTGAAAACTATCTTCTGCATATTTTCCATCGTTGTTTCAAAGTCTTCTGCTGACCATGTTTTCCCCGGCCCACCGACAAAAACCGTATCCCCTACAATTATCCTGCCATCCAATAGGTCAAAACATACCTGACCTGCGGTATGCCCGGGGGCATGAATAATATTTAGATAATATTCACCTATACACAACTCGTCCCCATCTAATAACTCAAGATCAGTATTTATTTTAAATCTGGCAGCATCCTCAGGGTGAACGCAGACTAATGCGCCAGTTTCCTTGCTGACCTCTTTCAAAGCACCGATATGATCTGCATGACCATGGGTGATTAAAATATCCTTACCATTCAATACAGAAACAGCTTTTATTATCTTTTCTGCATCGGCACCCGGATCGATCACTGCACATTCATTTGATTCCCGGCAGCTAACTATGTAACTATTCATGGGCCATGGGCCAACTTCCAGTTTCACAAGCTCAAGAGGCATTTTTAAAATTCTCCAAAGCCTTCTTTAAATCTTCCATATGTTCTCTATAATGCCAAAATGTGTTAGCTGCTACCATGACCCAAAATGGTTCTTTTCTCCACTCAAAATATTCCAGATCCTCCAACATCTCAGCTGGGATATCTTCTACAGATGCTGTTACTTGTGGGAAAGATTCAGCAAATTCTTTTTTTACTTGAGAGAGTGGTTTCATCTTGTCAACCACGTAAGATTCAGCGTTCATGGCATGAACCGCTTCCCATGTTACTGGAAAGTCATCAGGCTCTTTTCCCTGAACAACAATTTCCTTCCATATCACAAATCGCTGCTCCCATGCTGTAATATGTGAAATGGTATCTTTAATAGACCACTCACCAATCACTCCACCGGCCACCATTTGTTCATCTGAGAATTGCGCCAGGATATTTTCCAGCTTCTCTCTTTTGGTATAAATTTCCTTGAGGATGTCCCCTTTACTGTACTTTTTACTTTCAGTATTCATGGTTCATCTCCAAAAATATCATAGCATAAAAAAAGCCCGAAGCAATGCTTCGGACTTTTTATTTATTACTTACGATGCTCAATCGCCGCGTGAGCCGCAGCCAATCGCGCAATCGGGACTCTATATGGTGAACAGCTGACATAATTCAGCCCAATCTGATGGCACCAATCAATTGACTTTGGATCACCACCATGCTCTCCACAAATTCCACATTCCAGATCAGTTCTTGTCTCTCGACCTTTTTCAACAGCGATCTTCATCAATTGGCCAACACCTGGGCGGTCAATTGTCTGGAAGGG
>JAUWSD010000166.1 GCA_030610225.1 Chloroflexota bacterium | reverse complement strand
TCTACCTGCTGATGCGCCCAGCCATGACCCTTGAAGAAGAATATCAACAAACTTTGGAAGAGGAAGCTCTCCTGAACGCAATCGAGCAGGACACTCACTGCCCTGGATGCAGCAGAAGGATCAAGGATAACTGGTTAGTCTGCCCAGACTGCCACACGAGGCTGAAGAAACCCTGTCATAAGTGCAGAAGGCCGATGGAGGTTCACTGGAACTTATGTCCATACTGCGGCACAGCAGCACCAGGGATGAGGAAGGAAGTTGCATCGCTGGATGAAGTCCTGCGCCAACCTCAAACCACGGATGAGAATGAAGAATTTGAGGTCGATATTGAATAAATAGTAAACCCGAGCTACTCCCAAGCTCGGGTTTTTTGTAGGAATTTCGCTACCTTAGCAAAACAGCAAGCCAATGCTTGCTGTTTTGTTTTTATTTCTGATCTTCAAGTACCGGAACCTGAACTGCCCTAACCACTTCCTTGATAACATCTTTGGCAGCATCCTGATCCAGCCAGTAATCCGGTTTCAGGATCAAGCGGTGGACAAGTGCAGGCTCGATCATAGCCTTTACATCATCTGGAAGAACATGAGTTCGCCCATCCAAAGCGGCCCGTGCCCGGGTAAGTTTCAAAAGCGCCAGGGAACCGCGTGGGCTGGCTCCTACCGCCACCATTGCATGTTTTCTGGTTTCGTTTACCAGTGAAACTATATAATCCTCTATCTTTGGTGATATATATACTTCTTCGATCAGCTGCCTGATGGCCAGGACTTCTTCAATTGAGGAGATCTGTTCGAGTGAGAATTCATCCTTTTTTCTCTGATGCCTGAGCTCGATCATTCTTATCTCTTCTTCTTTGGTTGGATAGCCAACATTTGCCTTTATCAGGAACCTGTCCAACTGAGCTTCAGGCAGCGGGAATGTACCCTCATATTCGATCGGGTTCTGGGTGCCAATCACAACAAAAGGATCAGGCAAGTCTAAGGTCTCACCTTCCAATGTTACCTGCCGCTCCTGCATTGCCTCAAGCAGAGCGGATTGTGTTTTTGGTGATGTACGGTTGATCTCATCGGCAAGGATTATGTTTGCAAACAAAGGTCCTTTACGCAATAAGAATTTGCCAGTTTCCCGGTCGTAGATATAACCACCAGTAATATCACTCGGAAGAAGATCTGTCGTGAACTGGATCCGCTTGAATTGCAGGCCCAATACTTCCGCCATACTTTTGGCGATCATTGTCTTTCCCAATCCGGGATAATCTTCAAGCAGGACATGCCCCCCGGATAATGCTGCACTGAGGATCAAACGCATTAACCTGCGTTTTCCAACAATGATCTTCCCGACCTCATCAAGGATCCTATTGCCTAAATTATGGACTTTGTTAATTTCTTTTTCAACCATATGCTTACGACCTCCTGATGCTGGGATCACATAAATTCTCAATATTTTGCAGTTGTCTAATAAAGAATAACATTGTTTTTTTATTTAAGAAATGCACATTTTAACAAATAAGAGCAAATGGTATACTAAAATCATGTCATTTGAAAACCACCCTGAGCGAAGGATCAAATTAAATAATTGGCTCCTGCCAGTTTTTATTATTGCTCTAGTGATCACTCAAATCGTTTCTCCTCAAAAAACTTGGGAGATCCTGATCTATGGCTTTGGCAGCGCTTTCCTGATCAGTTCGATCTGGGCTTACTCTCTTTTCAAACAACTTAATTTCCGGAGGGAAATGAGCCTGGGCTGGGCGAAGGTGGGAGATGTCTTCCATGAAAAGTTCTTTATTGAAAACAGGTCAAGATTCCCAGCTTTATGGGTTTCATTAGTTGACCACTCCAATCTTCCCGGATATCAAGTCAATGCAGTCTGGTTTGTTAATAGGAAAACGGATAAATCGTGGATCAAAGGCAGCGCATGCTACACCCGTGGCAACTACTCTGTAGGTCCTACAGATATTGAAACAAGCGATCCTTTTGGTGTTTTCAAAGTTCAGATCCATTATCCTGAAAAGAAAGAGATGCTGGTAATTCCACCTGTCATCCAACTCTCTTCCATTGGCATTGTTTCTGGTGAACTTGCTGGTGAAGGAAGACAAAAGAAACATTCGATGCAAAGAACAACCACCAGCACCAGTGTCCGTGAATACATACCGGGAGATAACCTCCATACAATTCACTGGCTCACATCTGCCCGAAGAAATGATGTGTATGTGCGTACATTTGACAAGACCCCATCAAGTGATTGGTGGATACTGCTTGATATGGACGAAAAAGTACAGATCGGGTTGAATTCTGAGGCAACGGATGAATATGCAATAATATTGGCCGCTTCCATTGCAAACAGAGGGCTTCAAATTGGCAGATCTGTTGGTTTGGTGGCAGAAGGCAAAAAACGGGTTTGGCTCCCACCTAAAACTGGAACTGGGATGCGCTGGGAAATACTGAACAACCTGGCAACAATTGACCGGGGTTCAACCCCTCTCTCACAATTGATCGCAAGCCATCAGCGAAAGATCGGACGAAATACCAGCGCGATTATCATCACATCCTCAGTAAATGATGAATGGCTCAGTTCACTTTCTAAGTTGATCAATAAAGGGATATCAGCTACTGTTCTTCTATTGGAACCAAAAGAGTTTGGTGGAAAAGCAGATGCATCCAGGATCATCAGCACGCTGGCGGCATGGGGCGTTAAATATTATCAGATATCACCAGAGATCTATTCGAGGCCTGATGTCCAGAACTTCTTTGTCGAGCATGATAAATACCGGAAAACATCACGCCAGATCACAGGCTATCTGGATTGGGGCAAGTTCAAATGATAGAAAGAATTCGAGATTATATTTCTGACCATTTGATCTTTGGCTCCTGGTTCTCATATATCCTTCTCATCTCGATCCTGACTGGTATGATGTTCGGGATCGCTGATATGGTCAAAGGGCTGGACACAGATACCCTCTTCCCAATTCTGATATGGGCTATTGGATTCTCCCTGCTGCTTTATTTCTTCCGGGTCCCATCAATTGCGATCGTCATCCTGGCCTTGCTTTTCGGATTGACCATAGTTCCAATCCTTATCGGGAACCTGGGCGGGGATATTGGATTGTTGCTTAAAGAACTTGGCATAATGATCCAACAATTCTTCACAAAAAACATCCTGGTTGACTCAGTCCCATTCACTGACGCATACGAGGAACTATTATCAGCATATACCTCGATCCTGATCAGAACAAGAACATGGCTGTCAGCCTTCCCAACCCCGGCGTATGACCCTGGTGTGATCTCATTATTCTGGTCACTTTTGATCTGGCTGGTCTCGATCTGGGCCAATATATTCTTCCTGAAATTAAAAAGACCCTTCATAAGTGCTTTCCCGGCAAT
>JAUWSD010000196.1 GCA_030610225.1 Chloroflexota bacterium | reverse complement strand
TGGCTGTCTGGAATGAACACTTCCATATTTACTGAAATACCAAGGAAAGGTTCAAGGTCCAGGCTGACATAATTGGGCGCAAAGAACTCTATCTGGGGCAGCTTGACGAATTTGGCCGGATCGATCACAGTAAGGTGATTTTCTGTGAATTGCGGGAATACACGTAAATTCTGGGCTCTGAAGCCATAAGTTGTCGATAGCTGGAACGATGGTGGTTCACTGTGTCCCAGGTCCAGCTTCCAGATCTGATGGTTGCAATAATCCAGAGGGGATATTCTCTGGTCTGCAGCCAGAATGATCGAGTATGGTTCTTTTGGTCCCAAATGCCATTTACGCATAGATGCATTGTAAGAGTAACTTTTCATTAGGTCAAAGGGTTTTTATGCTAGAATGAATTTTATAGAAATTGAAGGAGTACTCGTGAAAGAAAATAGTGAAGTTCGCGGCTTGTATTTTGAAGAATTTGAGATGGGGATGCAGGTAAAGACATCTGGAAGGACGATCACCGAAGCTGATGTGATAAATTTCGCGGGGGTTTCTGGAGATTATAACCAGATCCATATTGATGCTGAGTATAGCAAAGGTACACCTGCTGGCGCTCGCATTGCTCATGGGTTATTGATAATGTCGATTGCATCAGGACTTGTAGTTTTAACTGGAATGATGGAGGGGACTGTTCTGGTGTTCCGTGAGATCAAGGATTGGAAATTCATCAAGCCTGTTTATTTCAATGATACGATCCATGTTGACGTGAATGTTGTAGGTTTAAAACCATATAGGCGCTTAGGCGGTGGGTTGGTTGAAACTGAATTAGATGTAAAGAATCAGAATGATGAAACAGTTATGAAGGGAGTTTGGTCTACATTGATCAGAAGTAAACCGGAATAATACTGGAACAATAACAGTATAATATTCGTTCAATGAGTGAGCGAACTTTATGGATAAAGATAAAGAGCGACTTGATAGTTTTAAAGAAGAAAATGGATCCGAGGAAAATCCAGCGGATAGATTTAAGCGTTTAATTGGTGATGAAGACAATGGGGAAGGGGCATCAGCACCAAAACCTGAAAACATACCAGAAACCAGAAAAGAAATAATTGAAGACCCTCAGATAGATGAAAGACCTGTGGAAATTAATCTACGCCTAAAATATCTGCAAGAGAAATATGGAAAAGTTGAAAGCCCTGATCCTGAAAAGAAACCTAAATGGCGGATCGTTTTTGAGGATTCGATACGCAGGCTGAAGGTTCTATTAGAGAGAGTGAAAAGAACTTCTGAGCGAAAGATCAGAAGGCCTGGACGCGGAAAGAGAAAATTGGCGGGGGAAGATGCGTTTTCAAAGTGGGGCTGCTTCTTCAGGTTCCTGTTGATCGGGGGATTCATCTTTATTTTCGTAGGCGGCCTAATTGGGTTGTTCATGTATCAGGAATATCTTGAGATCAAAGCCACTCTGCCTTCAGTTGAAGATCTTCACGGCAAGGCAAGCCAATTCGAGACCACTAGAATAATGGACAGGGATGGAAATCTTCTATATGAGATCCTTGATCCAAATGCAGGGCGAAGGACATATATCAAACTTGACGACATGTCCCCGTTCTTGATCGCGGCAACAATTGCTACAGAGGATTCAGAATTCTTAGAGCATCCTGGATTTAATTGGATGGCAATTGCAAGGGCTTTCATTCAAAATACAACATACGGGGAAACCGTTTCAGGTGCCTCAACCATTACTCAACAGTTAGCACGCACATTGCTCTTCTCTCCAGAAGAAGCCACCGAACAATCATATATGCGTAAGGTCCGGGAAGCACTCCTTGCGATCGAGATCACCCGGCAATATACCAAGGAAGAAGTCCTTGAAATCTATCTGAATGAGAACAATTATGGCAGTTTGGCATATGGTGTTGAAGCTGCAGCAGAAACTTATTTCGGGACTACAGCAGCACAACTGAACCTTGCTCAGGCTTCATTTCTGGCAGGCATACCTCAAGGACCTGCGATCTATGATATTCATACGAATAGAGAAGGAACCCTGGCCCGGCAGCAGGATGTCCTGCGTTTGATGTATGTTGCGAGCATTGAGCAATCCTGTATTCAATTATATGGTGACAGACAACCGGTTTGTGTCTTATTAACAGATGTTGCAGCGGCAGCAGATGAAACGGCAGCATATGAATTCAAGAAGCCCTATGTTGAGATGGAATATCCTCATTGGGTTAACTATATTATCCAAAGGCTGGAAGAACAGTATGACCCCCAGACAATATATAGAGCTGGGTTCACCGTAGAAACTACTCTTGATCCTGATCTGCAGGATTTTGCTGAAGAAGCTGTCTTGAAGCAGGTGACCGCCCTGGCAGAAAAACAGGTTCAGAGCGGGGCATTGGTTGCGATGGATCCAAACAACGGATATATCCTGGCGATGGTAGGCTCAGCAGATTTCTACAATGAAGAGATCGATGGGCAGATCAATATGGCAGTCTCTCCGCGACAACCCGGATCGTCTATAAAACCTATCACCTATGTGACTGCTTTTGAAAAAGGCTGGACACCAGCGACCTTGATCTGGGATGTGGAAACAGAGTTTCCACCATCCGGCAATCCAAACGACACGCGTGAACCATATCTCCCAACAAATGATGACAGCAGATTCCACGGTCCGGTGACCGTCAGGTCAGCGTTGGCTAATTCATATAATGT
>JAUWSD010000183.1 GCA_030610225.1 Chloroflexota bacterium | reverse complement strand
GAATTTCAGACAGGTTTCATCAGTGAATGGCGAACTTAAAAGTTCACACGGTAATTGATGACGGGAAAGCCCGTTACAGCGACCCAAGCAGGTCTGCAATTGCAGGCAAGCAGGGTGGTACCGCGAAATTCCTTTTCGTCCCTGTGATGGAGAGGTTTTGTTTTTTAAATTTATAATGGAGGTGCGTGATGAAAATCAAATATGCTAATTATCACCGTGAGAAATTCTCTTCTCTTGCAGGTTCCCTGCAAGGCCACCTCCTTGATCTCCTTTACTTTTCAACCGATCAAAAAAACGCAATATGGAGAATGAAATGAATGATTTTTATAAACCAAATGAAATTGAGCCAAAATGGCAGAAGAAATGGGCAGAAGATAAGACCTACAAAGCTGTAATCGATGATTCAAAACCCAAATACTATGCCCTGACAATGCTGCCGTACCCCTCAGGTGATCTGCACATTGGGCATTGGTTCGCGATGACACCCTCAGACGCGCATGCCAGATTTGTGCGCATGCAGGGATATAATGTCATGTTCCCTATCGGTTTTGATGCTTTTGGTCTGCCAGCAGAAAACGCGGCCATCAAGAACAATATTCACCCGAAGGTGTGGACATATAAGAATATTGAGCGGATGCGCGGCCAGCTAAAAAGCATGGGCGCGATGTTTGACTGGGACCGGGAAGCGATCTCGTCTGATCCGGAATATTACCATTGGACACAATGGTTCTTCCTGAAGCTCTATAATAACGACCTGGCATATAGGAAATATCAGGCTGTAGACTGGTGCCCAAGCTGTAATACCACATTGGCCCGGGAGCAGGTAAAGGGAGACAACCGCGAATGCGAGCGCTGCCATACTCCTGTGATCAAGAAAGAATTGGAGCAGTGGTTCTTCAAGACGACTAAGTATGCCGAGGAAATGCTGAATTTTGGCGAGATCGACTGGCCGGAGAGGGTCAAGCTTCTGCAGACGAATTGGATCCACCGCTCAGAAGGTGCCAGCGTGATCTTCCACACGGAAACCGGTGAAGAGATCAAAGTGTTCACAACCAGATCGGACACTCTCTGGGGAGCGACCTTCATGGTGCTGGCCCCAGAACATCCACTGGTTGAGAAAGTCTGCTCTGCTGAGCAAAGAGGAAAACTGGATGAATACATCGAACAGGCATCTAGGCAAAGCAATATTGAACGAGAATCTCTCACCAGAGAAAAGACGGGTGTATTCACTGGGGGTTATGCTGTCAATCCTGTGAATGGTGAGAAAGTGCCGATCTGGGTTGCTGATTATGTGATGATGACCTATGGCACCGGTGCGATCATGGCTGTGCCAGCACATGACCAGCGCGACTTTGAGTTTGCCCGGAAATATGAAATCGAAGTAAGGATTGTGATCAAACCTGAAGATATAGAGATGGACGGGGCGACTATGGAAGAATCCTGGCCGGGTGAAGGTGTGATGGTCAACAGTGACCAGTTCAACGGAACCCCAGCTACAAATGAAAAAGGACGCAAGAATCCCGCTATCAGCAAAGTGATTGATTGGATCGAGAATGAGGGGATCGGGAAAGAAGATATCAATTACCGACTGCGCGATTGGCTGATCTCCCGCCAGAGATATTGGGGTACTCCTATTCCAATGATCCACTGCGAGAAGTGCGGAATCGTGCCGGAAAAAGAAGAAAACCTGCCGGTATTGCTGCCGGACGATATTGAATGGCGGCCAACTGGTGAAAGCCCCTTGAAATTCCATGAGAGCTGGAAAAATGTCTCATGTCCGAAATGCGGAGGCGAAGCCGTTAGAGATACAGATACAATGGACACTTTCATGTGCTCATCCTGGTATCACCTGCGCTACCTAAGCCCAGATTATCATGAGGGTCCTTTTGACCCTGCCGAATATGATTACTGGATGCCGGTGGATACTTACACAGGCGGGATCGAGCACGCTACTATGCATCTGATCTATACCCGTTTTTTCCATAAGGCCATGCGGGACATGGGAATTGTTGAAGGACATGAACCTATGACCCAGCTAAGGAATCAGGGATTGGTGCTGGGCAGTGATATGGAAAAGATGTCCAAGAGCCGCGGAAATGTGATGGCTCCGGACCTGCTGGTCGAGAAATACGGTGCTGATATTGTCAGGGCGTATCTAATGTTCTTCACCCGTTGGAATCAGGGCGGCCCCTGGGATAGCAATGGGATTGAAGGAACAGCCCGTTGGATTCGCAGAGTTTGGACTGCATTTTCTACTGATCCTGGGTTGGATAAAAAAGCAGGAGCTGAGGATTTGAAAGCTCTGAGCCTGAAAACTCATTTGACATTGGAAGCAGCTACCCGCGATTACAAGGCATTTGAATTCAACACGATCGTATCCGGTCTGATGGAGCTGATGAATGAGATCTACAGGCTGCGAAAGCTGGGTGTGTATGGGACTGAAGAGTGGAAAGAAACGGTCAGCATTTATCTGCGAATTTTGGCTCCCATCACTCCGCATATCGCAGAAGAGCTGTGGATACTGAATGGTGGAAAATATTCGATCCATTCCCAGAGTTGGCCGGAGCTGGATAGATCAGCAATTGTCGTGGACGAGATCACGTTGGTCGTACAGGTAAATGGTAAGCTGCGTGATAAGATGCAGGCTCCTGCAGATATCAGTGAAGAGGATGCAAAAGCATTGGCGTTAGCCAGCGAGACCGTGCAGAAGTTCATGGAAGGCAAAGAACCCCGCAAGGTGATCGTGATCAAAGGACGGTTGGTCAATATCGTAATCTAGGTCAAGCAAAGAAAATAGAGTCGGAATACATTCCGGCTCTATTGTTTTAACGATATTATTTAAACATGTCTGAACAGAATAAATTCAAGCTTGGAAAACGAATTAATGTTTGTGGGACAACATGGATGGGAAAAACCACACTGGCCTCCCGATTGGGAAAAATTCTTGGAATTAAGCATGTTGAACTAGATTTTATTTATTGGGGAGACGAATGGAGCCATCCTCTGATGGAAGATTTTCGTAAGAATGTGCGTAAGGTTCTTCAAAGAGACTCATGGATAGTTGATGGAAATTATTCAAAGAGCAGAGACATCGTTT
>JAUWSD010000126.1 GCA_030610225.1 Chloroflexota bacterium | reverse complement strand
ATGCAGCTGCCGAAGAAACATCAGGAGAACGGAGTTTGCTAAAACTGAAAATAAGAAAATCAGACAATAAGGGGATAATAGTCAAGAGATCAAAAGATTTCTGTTCCAAATGCAACGCAGCAATTCAAGAAAAGACCATTAAATTAAAGATCATAAAAAATCCACAGAAGCATGTGGAAATATTTTAATTAATTAAGGGAGTATGACATGGCAATTAAATTAGATTTCATAAAGAAAATAGCAGCAGAACCCAGGCAAATATTTTTTGCTATAACAAGTAAGAATGGTTTGCGTGAATGGCTTGCTGATGTCGTTGAATTTAATGAAGACGTGTCAAAATCCTTCATCCTTAGCTGGAAAGGTGGAAGATCTGTTTTTGGTACATTTGTTGAAAAGATAGAGAACGAAAAGGTGCTTTGTGAGGTTTTGACAACCGATAAGCACCAAAAACATGATATTGAAATTAATTTATCTGAAGATGATGAAAGTACGCTATTGAAACTTGAGATCATGGGAGTCCAGGAAGAAGAACAGGACAAGGTCGAATCGTTTTTTGAAAAGGCGCTTGAAAATCTTAGATCTGTTATAGAAGATGGAATTGATAACCGTGTTTACAAAAAACCGATGCTTGGAGTTCTCATTGGTGAATTGATCAATCCTGAAAACGCTAAGACCAAGAACTACCCGGTCGACCATGGATTTGTTATCCCCGCCGTTATTGACGGGCTGGGAGCAAAGAAAGCGGGGGTTTTGCCAGGGGATATCATGGCAGAGTTTGACGGCAAGAAGATCACCAGCTTCGACGTGCTTTCTGGTCTCGCAGCTGCTAAGGTTGGAGATGTATTCAACACGGTCGTTTATCGGAACGGGGAAAGAAAAGAGATGGCCATAACACTTTCACATTTTCCTCTTCCTAAGCTTCCAGCAACAGCACAGGACCCAGCCGACACTCTTAAGAACATCTATCAGAAGATGGAAGAAAAACTTGATGCAGCCCTGGACGGTGTATCAGAAAATGCGGCAGAATATCGGCCAGCTCCAGGTGAATGGAATGTTAAAGAAGTATGTGCCCATATGATCCTTGCAAGTCGGGACCTTTTCAATTGGGCAGCCTCATTAATAGCTGGGAGAGAAACCTATGTTGACACGAGCACGATTCCGGAAAAGATCAAAAGTATCGTCAACAGCTATCCAAGCCTGCTTGAGCTAAGAGAAGAATTGAAAGCTGTCCAGAAAGAGAATGTAGCGTTATTGTCAGAGATCTCAGTTGAGTTCACATCCAGGAAAAACAGATTCATGCATTTATCCGAAAACACTAAAAAAGAGGAACTGCATTATAACGATCATCTTGAGCAAATAAAGAACAATCTAAAAAAGGCAGAAAACATTTAGTTTTCAGCCACAAGGATAAAAGATGTCGAAAAAACCAGCTGGAATGAAAGCATTTATTATTGTTGTCATTGGGCAAATAATCTCCTTCCTTGGAAGCGGAATGACTGGATTCGCGATGGCGATCTGGATATTTGAGCAGAATGGGAGCGCGACAGAATTTTCTCTTTTAGCTGTCTCCGGATTTGCCCCTATCATAGTCTTTAGCCCAATTGCAGGAGTGCTTGTTGACCGCTGGAACCGCAAACTGGTCATGATGCTCTCAGACCTGGCAGCAGGTTTTACCACGATCATCATGCTGTTTTTGTTTGCAGCAGGCAATCTCGAAGTCTGGCATCTTTATGTATTGGGCTTCTTCTCAGGAACATTTCAAGCCTTTCAGTTCCCGGCATATTCAGCTTCAATAGCCCTGATGATCCCTAAAGAGCAATATGGGCGAGCTGCTGGATTAAATTCACTGGCTGGGCCAACAGCCCAAATTTTCGCACCTCTTATGGCCGCTGCTCTGATCCACAAGATCGGCGTTCAAGGGATCATGATCATAGATATCATTACATTCGTCGCCGCATTAGGCGCACTTTTATTTGTTATCATCCCCCAGCCGGAGAAGAAAGAAGAGGTAGAGGGAAAAAAACCCAGCATCCTCAAAGATGCCGGTTTTGGATTCAAATACATTTTCTCAAGACCAAGCCTGTTGGGTTTGCAGACAATGTTTTTCTTTATCAATTTCGTTGGCCCAATTGGCTATATATTAATGACACCAATGATATTAACCCTTGCTCAGACTAACCCGGAAGGCACATTAGGAACCGTGATGACTTTTGGGGCAGTCGGAGGTTTATTAGGTGGGATTATTATGAGTGCCTGGGGTGGTCCTAAGAAGCGAATTCATGGAGTATTGATGGGGGTAACCCTGAATAGCATTTTTGGAGCAATATTAATAGGTTTGGGTGGCAAACTGGGTGGAACTACATCTGCAGTTGTCTTCGGATTGAGTGGATCAGCGCTGATCTGGGCGTTTTCCATGCTCACCGGAAATGGCATTATAAATATTTTAAATGGATCAAGCCAAGCTATCTGGATGTCGAAAGTACCTCCTGAACTTCAGGGTCGGGTCTTTTCTGTCAGACTCTGGATCGCACAGATCACAGCGCCAATAGCAATGCTTATCTCAGGACCTCTCGCTGATAATGTTTTTGAGCCCGCAATGGCAAAAGGCGGCGCATATGCTGATTTGTTTGGCCCAATAGTTGGTACAGGGCCAGGAACAGGTATGGCTTCAGCGTTCATAATTTCAGGCGTACTTGGTGTTTTTGTGGGATTGGGCGCATATTTATTCCCAGCCGTCAGAAATATTGATAAACTTTTACCAGACCACGATGCTGGAAAAGAGAGTGTTGAAGCAGAAGCGGAACCCGTGCCTGCAGATTAAAGAAATGGAGAGTAAGAATGGATACAGAAAAAACAAAAAACCCTGAAATTATTTGGGATCATGGGACAGCATATGACCTTTTCTTCAGCCTGATGGTGCTGCATAGTCCCACCAAGTTCGGACTACGCGGCGCCTGGGCAGCTGGAGTTAGATCACGGCTTCCGCAGGATATCCGCGATTTTCTAGAAGAATCCATTTATTTCATTGCCTGGCCGTATCGCTGGGTACACTCTCTCCCGCAGCCAAAAGATTCAAGCACTGTTTTGTATGAACTCAAGAGAATTCCTGCAGAAGACAGGCTGGAGAAAATTCTACCTATTGAGCTTACTCAGGATGGTGTGATCGAGCATTTTATACATGTAAAAGAGACAGGGGAATGGACGGAAGCAGACAGGGATTTAATAGTTAGTGCGATAAAAAAGAGCAATGTTCAGAGCGATGCAACAAAAAGGTATTCCCCGCAATATATTGAGAAAGCGCTGAACCTTTTTATCGCTGCGAAAGAGTTTGGAATAAAATTCCTGGAAGCACTTGAAGTTTATGTGAGAGTATTCTTTGCTGAAGAAGAGAAGCGTCTCGCTGAAAGGTTAGAATCGGCTGTTGAAGAAGCTAAAACGCTTGAACAAAAAATGTCCAAGAAAGAATTATTGAGCAAGCTCTCAAGGGGCATCGAATTTGAAACGTTACCAGATGCAAAATTGTTAGTGATGACACCCTCGTTCTGGATATCGCCGCTGATCGTAACCATGACCCTGGATGACCCCGGAAAAGTGCTCTGGGTATTCGGAGCACGGGAGCAAGGGGAAGCGATCGTCCCCGGAGAAACTGTACCGGAGGATCTCATGAAAACATTGAAAGCGATTTCTGATCCTACCCGCCTGCGGATCCTGCGCATCCTGATGCAGGAGCAAACCACCCCGGCAGAACTATCCAGGCGGCTGCGCTTGCGAGCCCCAACCGTCACCCACCACCTGCAAGCTCTCAGGTTGGCAGGTCTGGTCAGGTTTGTTTTGCGTGGAAAACAGGAACGGATCTACTTTTCAAATATGGATGCCGTCAAATCTCTTTACGCACAACTGAAGGATTTCCTAGAAGACGAAAAAGATGATCATGACCAGCACGACAGGATAAATGTTTCAAGGGTGTTATAAAGCCCTGCTAGTGAAACCTGGAAGAAGGAAATATTGGAAAACGACAATAAACCCAAGGCGTCTATTGCCGGGGAATATTACAAGCGCGTTTCGTCTTTTAAACCAAACGCACGATTATTCTTATTTTATGTATTGATCGCAGGATTGACCATGGGGGTCTATCGCCTGTTATTTAATTTCTACGCTATCAGCCTTGGATTTGACGAAGCTTTATTGGGGAGATTCATTACAACCAGCAGTCTCTCTGCTTTGGTCTTTGCATTGCCAATGGGCTTTGTTGTAGATAAAGTTGGCCGAAAGAAATCCCTGATCGCGCAAAGTGTTTTAATGCTGTTTGCTATCCTGGCGATGGCACTTTGGCCAAGTGTTGTCATCTTTTATCTGATGAACGCACTCATAGGGTTAGCTTCCAGCGCTTACTCAGTGGCATTGGGTCCATTTTTAATGGAAAACAGAGATAATGACGAACGTCCCTACTTATTCAGTTTTTCACAGGTAATCCAGATGGCGGCATGCTTTGCT